>CAIXBE010000486.1 GCA_903917595.1 uncultured Rhodobacterales bacterium | reverse complement strand
GGGCTTTCTGGGGCAGGAATTCGAACAGCGCCGGGCGCAGAAAACCTATATCGCCCGGGTCCATGGAGTCATCGCCGAGGATCAGGGCCACATCGACCTGCCCCTCGGCAGCGACTGGGACTACCGCCCCCGCCAGAAGGTCACCTCAGACGGCAAGCCGGCGCAGACCGACTGGCAGGTCACCTTTCGCACCGACACCGAAACCCGCGTCCGACTGACCCCGCACACCGGGCGCAGCCACCAGTTACGGGTGCATATGCTGGCCCTTGGCCACCCGATCCTTGGCGACCAGATCTATGCGCCCGCGACCAAAGGCGATTATCCCCGCCTGATGCTGCACGCCGAAACCCTGTCGCTGCACCACCCTGCCACGAAAGACCGGGTCACCTTCACCTCCCCGGCACCTTTCTGAAATCTGTTAAGCAAGTTTCAAGTTCCGTGGTTAACTCTGGCGGGTGACTGTTCAGGGGGCCGGAATGCTGTCGACCATGTTTCTGATGCGCTACAGCCTGATTACCTGGCCCGCGATCTTCGTGGTCATCTCCGGTGGGCTGATGGCGCTATTTCCCGGCCAGACCTGGTGGCTGCTCCCCGTGGCCGCGCTTTGCCTTGCCTCGGTGCTGATCGGCATCCACGATCTGCGCCAGACCCGCCACGCCGTCTTGCGGAACTACCCTGTCGCCGCCCATTTGCGGTTCCTGCTGGAAGGCATCCGCCCCGAAATCCGGCAGTATTTCTTCGAAGGTGACAAGGACGGTGCCCCCTTCCCGCGTGATAAACGGGCGATCGTCTATCAGCGCGCCAAAAAGGACCTCGACAAGCGCCCCTTCGGCACGATGTATGACGTCTACGAGGAACAATACGAATGGCTGCACCATTCGATTGCCCCCCGGCCGACGCTGGACAACGCCGCCATGCGCACGCTGGTTGGCAGCACCTGCCTGCAGCCCTATTCCGCCAGCCTGCTGAACATTTCCGCGATGAGCTATGGCTCGCTGTCCGCCAATGCGATCCGGTCCCTGAACCGGGGGGCCAAGTCAGGCGGCTTTTTCCACGATACTGGTGAGGGCGGTGTGTCGCCCTACCACCGCGAAAACGGCGGTGATCTGGTATGGGAGCTGGGCTCGGGCTACTTCGGCGCCCGCGCGGCGGATGGCAGCTTTGATGCAGCGATGTTCAAGGATGCCTCAGCCGATCCGCAGATCAAGATGGTCGAACTCAAACTGTCCCAGGGGGCCAAGCCCGGCCATGGCGGTGTTCTGCCGGCCGCCAAGGTAACTGCCGAAATCTCGCGCATTCGCGGCGTTCCGATGGGGCAGGACTGCAATTCCCCGGCGCATCATTCCTGCTTTTCCACGCCTACCGGCCTCTTGGAATTCATCGCCCGGATGCGGGACCTGTCAGGCGGCAAACCCGCCGGCTTCAAACTTTGTATCGGCCACCCGTGGGAGTTCATGGCGATCTGCAAAGCCATGCTGGAAACCGGCATCACCCCCGATTTCATCGTCGTCGACGGCAAGGAGGGTGGCACCGGGGCCGCGCCGCTGGAATTCATGGACCATGTCGGCATGCCGCTCCGCGATGGCCTTTCTCTCGTTCACAACGCCCTTGTCGGCATCGGTGTCCGCGACCGCATCCGCATCGGGGCCAGCGGCAAGATCACCTCCGCCTTCGACATGGCGCGGGTTCTGGCGCTGGGGGCCGACTGGTGCAACGCCGCGCGTGGCTTCATGTTCGCTGTCGGCTGCATTCAGGCGCAAAGTTGCCATACCGGCGAATGCCCGACCGGGGTTACCACGCAAGACCCTCTGCGGCAACGTGCGATCCATGTGCCCGACAAGGCCGAACGCGTGGCCAGCTTCCACCGCAACACGCTGCATGCCCTTGCCGAACTGGTCGCCGCCGCAGGCCTTTCCCACCCCAACGAACTCAAACCCCACCACTTCCTGCGTCGCGCTTCGTCGGACAAGGTGATCTCGCTGGCCGAACAATACGAACAACTTCGCCCCGGCCAACTCCTCGCCGACCCCGGCTCCTCCCCCCGCTTTGCCGAAGCCTGGGCCCTGTCGCGCGCCGACAGTTTCGCCAGAATGGGCTAAGACTCGGACCCGCATTTCCCCTTTGCCCAAATATCCCCGCTGGAGGCTCCTGCCATCAGGCATGATGAGCGGCCCCTAAAGCGCCAGCCCCAACTTGCGCCCTTCGTGAAACGCGTAGGCCGCCAACCGGGGGGCCGCGACATCGCCGATCCGGTGCAGGGTCTTGCCCTCGATCCCCTCAGGAAACGGATCAAACGCCCGGTTTGTAGTCGCCATCACCAAAGCTGATGTCGCGATCACCTCGTCCTCACCGGTCAGAAACGACCGCACCGTCACCCCGTTGCCATGCCAGCGCACCAGACGGTGTTCGGTCAACATCCGCACCCCCAGCGCCCCCAGCCGCCGCCGCACCACGCCGTCCGCCGCTGTCCGCGACAGTTCTGCGCCAACAAAAGCCCCCGGCGTCACGATGGTGACCTTCTTGCCAGCTTCGGCCATCGCCCAGGCCGTGCCCACCCCGCGCCAGTTGCCGCCTTCGTCATATACGACCACCGCATCCCCCAGCCGTGCCTCGCGCCGCAGGACCGCCTCGGGCGACCAGACTCCCCCGGCCTCGATCCCGGGCAGGCTCACCTCGTTCGGCATCCAGCGCTGAAAACCGCTTTCATCCGGCAGGGACCCGGTCGCCACCACCACGACCTCGGCCGGGTGATCCGCCAGCTCCGCCTCGTCAAGGAAGGTGTTCAGTCGCAACCGCACCCCCAGCCGGTCGAACTGGCGTTCATACCAGTCCATCAACTCCAGGATCTGCCCCCGGCGCGGCTGCATCCCTGCCAGCCGGAACTGCCCGCCCACCACCGGCAAAGCCTCCACCACTTCGACCCGATGCCCCCGTTCTGCAGCCACACGCGCCGCCTCAAGCCCCGCAGGCCCAGCCCCGACGACCAGCACATCCTTCGGCGCAGTCGCGGTCACAAACCGATCCCCGCCCCATTCAAACTCACGCCCCGCGCTTGGATTGATCAGGCATGAAATCCAATAGTCCCGGCTCCTGCGCCCCCAGCACATCTGGTTGCAACTGATGCAGCCCCGCACGTCCCCCGACCGCCCCTCAGCCACCTTGCGTGCCAGATGCGGGTCGGCAATCTGACCCCGGACAATCGACACCAGGTCCGCCAGACCCGACGCAATTATAGCCTCGCCATTCTCGGGCGTCCTGACCCCGGCTTCCGAGGTCACAACCGCATGTTTCAAAACGGATTTCAGCGCTTGCGTCAATGGCACCGTCAGCTTTTCCGCATGGGTAAAGGGCGGTATGATCGCCTCGAATTCCAGATACGACCCGGCACCGACGGTCACATAGTCCACATGCCCGGTCCGGTCATGCAGGTCCAGAATCTCGGTCAGGGCCTCGGCCCCCAGGGTCACCTCGTAGGCAGTCGAATAACTTACTGCCAAACCAACGATGAAATCCTCACCGCAGGCCCGCCGGATACGTTCGATCAATTCGCGCGAAAACCGGGTCCGCCCGTAAAGCCCGCCGCCCCATTGGTCGGTCCGCTGGTTCGACCAGGGCGTCCAGAACTGATCCAGAAGGGAGTGATAAGCCGCCCAGACCTCCACCCCCTGAAAACCCGAGGCTTTGGACCGCACCGCCGCCGCAACATGGGCGTCCAGTAACTCCTCGACCTCCGCCCCCGTCATCGCATGCGACCCGTCGCTGTCATGGTAGGACGGCCCGCCCGAAGGCGACCAGTGCGGCGCAAAACTCAGGTCCGAATCGCCATGCGCGCCAATGTGGTAAAGCTGCTGCAGGATCACCGCGCCCGCCGCCTTGACGTCATCGGTGATCTTGCGAAACCCTGGGATCACGCGGTCATCGGCAACCAGATAATTCCCCCGGGTCAGCACTCCGGACCGATGCACCGGCATCGGCTCTGCCACGATCATCGCCGCCCCGCCCAGTGCGCGCTCCAGAAGATAGCCGCCGAACCGAGGCCCCGGCAGGCCCTGATCCGACATGTTGGCGGTATGGGCGCCAAAGACAATGCGGTTGCGCAGGGTTTCACCGCGCAGTTGCAAGGGCGACATCAGGCGAGGGTGTTGGGTCATCGGGGCCTCCTGCCGTCAGGAGAGCGCAAACTCGACAGGTGTGTCAAGTTTCATTGCAGCGCGGCAAGGCCCCCGGTTTCCACCGCCGCAGTCATGGACTGAACCGCCTGAGCAAGGTTCTCATCAACGATATGCAGGTATTCGGTCCAATCGTGAATGCCGCCAACCTCTTGATCCCCATCCGAAATTCCGCGCAGCGCAATCATCGGCAGCGCAAAGCCCTGACAGGCCCGCAGGATGGCGAAGGTTTCCATATCCACCATATCTTCGGCAATCGCGGCATAGGCCGCCCCCGACACCACATTGGCCCCGGTCGACAGGCTGGCCAAGGGCACGCCCGGAATGCGCAGAGCCAAGGGCAGCGTCGCGGGTTGGTCCAGATACGGGGTCACGCCTTTGGGAAAGCCAAAGGCGCTGGCATCCATGTCGCGCCATGCAACGGAAGACGCCTGATAGACTTGCGTCCGGGCCAGCCGTGCCGATCCCGCCGACCCCAGCGAGACGACCAAATCAGGCCGCCCCGGCCCCAGTTCGACCAGCGCGCGGGTTACCGAAATCGCCGCCTCGACCGGCCCGACGCCGCAGATCAGCGGACGGAACAGGGCCTGCAGACAAGGCCCGTATTCCGGGGGTGCTGCCATCACGAACAGCACCCGGACCGGACCGATCTGCACCAGCTCCATCGCGCGTCAGTCCTGCGACGAATCCCAGGCCGAGATCGCCTTGACCTCCAGAAACTCCTCCAGCCCCCAGACGCCACCTTCCCGCGCGCGGCCCGACGATTTGACCCCGCCAAACGGCGACCCGGCAGCGCGGCTTTTGCCGTTCATCTGGACCATGCCCGACTTCAGCGCCAAAGCCATCCGGTTGCGCTTGGCCCCGTCCTGCGACTGGACATAGTTGGTCAGACCGTAAGGCGTGTCATTGGCGATGCGCACCGCGTCGGCTTCGGTATCAAACGGGATCATGCACAGCACCGGCCCGAAAATTTCTTCCTTTTCGATGGTCATGCCCGGCTCGACATCGGCAAAGATCGTCGGCTTGACATAAAAGCCCCGGTTGAAGCCTTCCGGCAGCCCCGGCCCGCCCGCAACCAGACGCGCGCCTTCGTCGATGCCTTTCTGGATATAGCCCTGAATCTGGTCCCACTGGCGCTTGTTCACCACCGGGCCGATATGGTTGCCGTCTTCCATCGCATTGCCGACCTTGATTCCATCGGCAACCCGCGCAGCCGTTTCCACCGCACGGTCATAAATCCCGCGCTGCACCAGCATCCGGCTGGGCGCGTTACAGGACTGGCCGGTGTTGTCCATCATATGCTTGACGCCGCGTTCGATCGCCTTGTCGTCGGCATCGTCGAACACCACGTTGGCACCCTTGCCGCCCAACTCCAGCGTCACCCGCTTCAGCGTGTCGGCCGCCGCTTTGGAAATCGCCATGCCCGCCCGGGTCGAACCGGTGAACGAGATCATCGCAACATCCGGATGCGTGGTCAGCTGCGCGCCAACGCCCATGCCGTCGCCGTTGACCAGGTTGAAGACGCCCGCAGGCAGGCCCGCATCATGGCAGAATTCGGCAAAGATCATCGCGTTCAGCGGGCTTTCCTCCGACGGCTTCAGCACGCAGGTGCAGCCCGCCAGAATCGCTGGGATCGCCTTCAGCGCGATCTGGTTCAAGGGCCAGTTCCACGGCGTGATCAGGCCGACCACGCCAATCGGCTCCAGCACGATCCGGTCGTTCGGGGCATGCGGCCCCAGCGGACGGATCCATTCCAGCGTGTCGAACGCGGTCAGAAAGTTGCCCGCATGCCACGGCAGGCAGGTGACCTGTTGCTCCAGCGCATGTTTCAGGGGCGAGCCCATTTCCATCGAAACAGCGCGGGCAAGCTCCTCTTTCCTGGCCTCGTATTGCTCCAGAATCTTCACCACATAAGCGCGGCGCGCGGCCGGAGGCGTCGCGGCCCAGGCCGGAAAAGCGGCTTTGGCGGCGGCAACAGCGGCATTGGTGTCGGCCGCGTCGCCAAGCGAGATCACCGCGCAGGGTTCTTCAGTCGACGGGTTGATAACCTGGCAGTCGCGGGCTTTCGCGGGCTGAACCCAGGCCCCGTTGATGTAAAACGCACGTTTCTCAATCATGGCCATCACTCCGCTGGGTAATTTGATCATATTCTGGCAGGGATTCATGGCCGGGGCAAGCCAGCCGCTGCGTCACATACCCTATTCGCTCTTTGCATCCAACGCGCGAACCATTGTGGTCGACGCGGTAAAGCCGAAAAAATGACGGGCAAAGCCCAACTTTTCGGTGCGGGTCGGATGAAAACCGTGGCGTTCATAAAGCGCCCTCGCGCGCCGGTTTTCGGCGACCACATCCAGCCGGACCGCAGCATAGCCGCGCGTGACCGCCTCGTGGCACAGGGCGTCAAGCAACCGGCTGCCAATGCCCTTGCCGCGATGCAAAGGGGCAACGCAAATGCCGTCGATCAAAAAGCGGTCGTTGTCGACATCGCTCGTCAGCATCCGCAGTATCAGCCCCCGCCAGCGCCCGCCCAAAAGCCCGTAGATGGCCTTAAGGTCGGCCCAGTTTCCCCCGGCAAAACTGCCCGAGGGCGTCTTGAACCCGGCGATGCCAACCAATTCGCCCGCCCCGTCCACCGCATAAAGGCAAAGATCGGCCCGGATCACCCGTTCGAAAAACGCCAACGCGCGGGTGTCGGGACCCAGAACCCGGCCAAGCTTGCCGCCAAACGCCTCCCAGTAAAGCTGCGCCGCCCGGGCGCGCTGATGGGCATGCAGGCCGGAAAAGATTGTCACGTCTCCGATCAGGTCCATGACAAAGCCTCGCCCAGCAGCCGGGCATGGCCTGCACCAAGGATCCAGCCCTCCTCGGCAGCGATGGCCGGGGTGGTGAAAAGACCGGAAAGCCGGTCATGGCAAGACAGGTTGAACAGGGCGCGAGCCAAAAGGCGCACCTGCGCCCGGTCGGGAATGCTGTCGCCGGACGCGGCCACGGCAGGGGCCAGCAGCGACGGATAAACCTCGGCCAGAGTTAGCGCCCCCGGCGGATCAAAGGGCCAGACGGCTGCCCCAAAGTCCCGCGCCAGCCGGTCGACGACCGGAATGCCCAGCAGGGCCTGCGACCCGACCGATCCGGCCCCCAAAAGCTGCCAGACCGGCTTTGCGGGCGGGTTCTCCCGTTCGACCCGGCGCTTTTCGTCCAGACCCAGCGCAAGGTAATCAACCGTCTTCAGCGACGGCAGATGCGGCCTTGGGCGGGCTTTTGGGCAGCCCCAGAATGGCCCCGTCCCGCCGAGCTGGCGGTTGATTTCGGCGGCAACCTCGAATCGGTTGTTGGCATTGTCCGGGCCATCCAAGATCCGGTCGGCCAGCCAACCATGCAGCGCGCGGGCCTTGTCGGTGCCGGTCAGACGGCGGGCCAGACCCGCCGGATAGCCCATGGGAAAGTCGAACCCGACAAGCTGGCGGCCCCCTTCGGCCAACCTTTCAGCCAGCCAGCCGCTGGCATCGCTGCGGCTGCGAAAATAGCCGTGCGTCTCAAGCCCCTGCTCGCAAAAGCCAATCCAGATCGCGTCCTTGCTTTCCCGGGCCGGGCTGCGTGAGGCGCGGCCCGACCAGTCAACCACGATGACCCGATCAAACCGCAAGCCCAACCTCATGCAGGATGAAATCCGCCACCGCCTTTGTGTCGTTCAGGTCAAGAACCGGCACCGGCAGGATCAGCGCCGCGTCAGTCGCCACGGCGCGCACCAGAGGATCACCGGGCTGGATCAGGGCTTGCCCGGTCTCCGCCCGCCAGACCTCGACCTTGGGGTGGGCGTCACGTTTGTAGCCTTCGACCAGCACCAGATCGACCAGAGAAAGCCGGGCAAGGACGGCGGGAAGATCCGGTTCCGGCCCGCGATGTTCGACCATCAACGCAAACCGGTCGGCTGATGCCAGCACCACCTCACGCGCACCTGCGACACGGTGGCGAAAACTGTCCTTGCCGGGCTGGTCCAGATCGACCGCGTGGTGAACGTGCTTCACGGTCGACACCGAAAAGCCGCGCCCGGTGATGTCAGCTACCAGCCGCTCCATAAGGCTGGTCTTGCCCGAATTCTTCCAGCCGATGACGCCATAAACCCTCATGCGGCACCTTTCAGCATCGCCTCGGCCAGCACGAGGTCATCCGGCGTATTCACATTCACAAACCCGCGCGGATCGGGAAAATTGGCAAAACTGGCCCCGTGGGCAGCGGTAAAGCGGGTGACCTTTGCCTCACCAGATTGCAGAAAGTCGGTCACGGAGGCGACAAGACCAACCGGCCAGATCGCCGTGGCGGGATGGTCGCCAGTGCCATCACGGGCAAGAGCAAGACCCGCGGGTGACGATTCGGCCGCCAACAGCAGTTGCGGAACCAGATCACCCGGCAGGAACGGCGTATCGACCGGGGTCGACACCACATGCGTCGCACCCAATTCGGCCGCGCGGGTCAGGGCAGCCAAAATCCCGGACAACGGTCCTTGCGACCGGTCATCGGCCACCACCTTGCAGCCAAAGCGGGCAAACCGGCCGGCATCGCCATTGGCCGAGATCAGAACCTGCTCAACTTGCGGCTCCAGCCTGTCCAGGACATGGGCGATCAATGGGCGGCCCGCCAGATGGACCAAGGCCTTGTCGACCCCGCCAAGGCGTCGCGCTTCACCCCCGGCAAGGATCACCCCGAAAATGCGCAACTACGAAGCCTCTCAGATCACGGACAACGTGCCCCGCCAGATCAACACCCCAAGTGCACAGCGGCGCAAAAAGCGTCTATTCCAGCGGATCGCCGTTTGCCTGCACCAGCAAGACACCGTGATTGCTGTCATCGTCATCATCGGTGATCGTCCGCGAGGTCACGCCGGGAAGCAGGCCAAAGGCTTCCGACAGCTTTTTCGGATACCAGGTCGCCGGCATCGATTCAAAGCCGGGCGTCGCTCGCAGAATCGCCGAGGTGGCATTGGTGCACATCGCCTTTGGCACCGCGCCGTATTCCTTGACCAGCCGCAGCACATGTTCGGCCACTTCCGGCGAGACCAAGATCTGCTGCTCGACCACGTTGTAGGTCACGCGGGAATGATAGTCGACGTAGAAGGCCAGCGCCTTGTCGGTCATCCCGAAATGCACGTCGTTGCGTTCCGGCAGGCGAGGGTGGTGCCAGGTTCCGGCAGGGTCAAAGATCACCCGTTCCGATCCGTTCACCAGGATCGCCGAATGCGCTCCCGATCCCGACTTTGTGCTGATGACCGTGTAAAGTGTGATATAAGTGGGCGCTCCGGGGCTGTAGCGGGAGGCCTGAACCTCGGCTTCGGGCGCCCAGACGGGTTGGGCACCGCAGGCGGCCAGACCCAGAAGGGCCAGCAATGCAAAAGTCAGTCGCAGCATGGGACCCCCAAAATATCGGTCAGATCAGGCGTTGGTCAGCGCCATCAGGATCAGCGCTGCGATTGACAGGCAGACCACCCAGATCGACAGGTTGATAAAGCCCGCAAAGGTCTTTTCATGCGCCCGGATGTCCATGGAGCCATGCTTGTGTTCGGCGTGGTGGTTGTCGGCCATCTGTCCCGTTCCCTTTGAATCGCGTTTCCAGCCCCATAGCCTATTCGACCCCGGCTGTCACGGGGACAAGCGCGGCTTTCAGCTGGCCGAGCCGTCGCCGGAATCGCCGCCGGTCCAGCCCGCGTGCAACTGAAAGCCGATGCGGCGCGGCGGTTCGGTGTCGCCCTCTTTGGGAATGGCGCGCAGGGTCACCGAAAGCTGGCTGAAATGTTGGATCAGCTGGGTGCGCGCGCCACCCTCGTCTCGACCGTAAAAGGTGATGATGTCGGGGTCGAAAAACCCGATCCCCTCGATCCGCAGAACGCCCGTCTCATCACCGGCAAGGCCCATCGCGACTTCTTGGGTGGCGTCAAGTTGGCTTTCAAAATTGCGAATATAAAGGATCAGGCGGTCATGCGCCCATTCGGCGGGGCTTTTCGGCTTCGCCGCTGCCTTTGCCGGTTTCTTCGCAGTTGCCATCAAAGCCGTTCCCATTCCCATGCGCCATCCGGTGACAGGGAACGCAAAACCTGCCCCCGCCGCAAGAGGCAGTTCAGATGCGCGACCGCTTCGACCAGTGCCAGACCGTGTTCGGATGGTCCAACTTCGCGCCGGAACAGCGGCTGAAAGCACTGGTTGGCGGTTCTTGGCGCGGCAAGGTGATCCAGCAGGCGGGCCAGCGCGCTTTCGTGGTTCTCGATCATGTTCACCAGCCGCAGCGGCAGCCCGGTAAACGGCAGCTTGTGGCCGGGAAGCACCAGTTGCGCGTCACTGGCATGCGGCATGAAGGCGCGGCAACTGTCCAGCCAGTCGGTCAGCGGATCGGCATCAGGCTCGGTCGGATAGACGCCGATGTTGGCCGAAATGCCCGGCAAAAGCTGGTCTCCGCCAAGCACGATGCCGTCATCCGACCACAGCGTCGCATGGTCTGGCGCGTGGCCATGGCCGATGCGGATGGTCCAGTCGCGCCCTGCAATCCGCAGGCGCTGGCCCTCGGTCAGGCGGGTAAAACCAAGCGGCATCGGGTCGACGACATCGGCAAAGTTGAACGGGCGTTCCGACGCGCGCTGTGCCAGTTCGGCCTCGAACAGCCCGGCGCGGCGGTAGAAGGTCAGCGCCTCGGGCGCAGGGTGTTCCTGCACATCAAGCGTCAGCATCCGCGCGTAAAGCCATGCGGTGCGGGTCGCCAGAAGCTCGGCCCCGCGCGACTGGAACCAGCCGACAAGGCCCACATGGTCAGGATGGTGATGGGTCAGAATCACCCGGCGGACCGGTTTTCCCGCCAAAGGTCCGGCCATCAGCCCTTCCCATATCGCCTTGCAGCGACGCGACGACAGACCGGTATCGACGATAGTCCAGCCCGCGCCGTCCTCCAGCGCAAAGATATTCACATGGTCCAGTGCCATCGGCAGCGGCAGGCGCAGCCAAAAGATACCGGGCGCGACCTCGACAGTCGCACCCTCGGCGGGCGGGGTCTCAAACGGATGGCGAATACCTGCGCTCACGCTGCGAAATCGTCGGGCGAGATCGCGTAAAGACCTTCGGCACCCTCACCGGCTGCGGCCAGCAGCGCGACGTGTTCAGGCAGAATGCGGCGGATCATCACCCGGGCCAATGGCAGCCGCGAGGGATCGGCAAGCGCCGCTTTCAGATGTGCATCGCCCCCAAGCACGCGCGCAAAGGCCCGCAGATAAGGCACCGCCCCGGCAAAACGGTCGTTCAACGGCATGGCCAGCAGCGCCGTTGTCGCCGCGCGCAGCGCCCCTGCTGCCCGCCCGACATCGCCCGCCAGATCGGGCAGGCTGGCCATGGCGGCCTCGGCTGTGGCCTCCATCTCGTCGATCAGGCGAAAGGCGGCATCGCCCCCGTCCGCCAGCTTGCGCCCGACAAGGTCCATCGCTTGAATACCGTTGGTGCCCTCATAGATCGGGGTGATCCTTGCATCGCGGGAATATTGCGCCGCGCCGGTCGCTTCGATGAAACCCGTGCCGCCATGGATCTGCACCCCCAGATGCGCCACCTCACAGCCGATGTCGGTGGCGTGGGCCTTGGCGATGGGCGTCAGGAACGCCGCCCGCGCTTGCCATTCCGCGCTGCCGGTGGCGGTGGCCATGTCGCTGGCCACGGCACAGCACAGGCAGATCGACCGGGCCGCAAAGACCTCGGCCCGCATCGTGGCCAGCATCCGCCGCACATCGGCGTGGTCGATGATGGCACCGTCTTTTGCCAGCACCGTCGCCCCCTGCTTGCGGTCCTGCGCATAGGCCAGCGCATGCTGCAGCGCCGCCTCGGCCAGCCCCACCCCTTGCGCCGCGACCGACAGGCGGGCGTTGTTCATCATGGTGAACATCGCCGCCATCCCCCGGTGAGGTGCCCCCACTAGCCAGCCCACAGCCCCGTCGAACTGCATGACGCAGGTCGGGCTGCCGTGGATACCCAGCTTGTGCTCAAGGCTGACCACCCGCAGGCTGTTTCTTGCCCCAGGCTTGCCCGCCGCGTCGGGAATGAACTTCGGCACCATGAACAGACTGATGCCTTTGGTCCCCTCGCCCCCGTCGGGCAATCGGGCCAGCACCAGATGGCAGACGTTCGACACCAGATCGCTGTCGCCCCAGGTGATGAAGATCTTCTGCCCCGTAACGGCATAGGTCCCGTCGCCGTTCGGCACCGCCTTCGACCGCAAAGCGCCGACATCGGTCCCGGCATGGGGTTCGGTCAGGTTCATCGTCCCCGACCATTCCCCCGACACCAGCTTTGGCAGGTAAATCGCCTTGATCGCATCGCTGGCGTGATGCTCCAGCGCCTCGATCTGGCCCTTGGAGAGCAGCGGTTTCAGGTGCAAGGCAAGACAGGCCCCCGCCATCATGTCATCGACCGACAGCGCCAGCGAGATCGGCAATCCCATGCCGCCGTGTTCAGGACTGGCTGTCATTCCGACCCAGCCGCCCTCGGCAATCGCCCGATACCCCTCGGCAAAGCCCGGGGCCGACACCACCGCGCCATTCTCCAGCCGCGCCGGATTGGCGTCGCCGACCCGGTTCAGGGGGGCCAAAACGTCGGTCGAAATGCGTCCGGCCTCGGTCAGGATGGCTTCGGTCAGGTCCGGTGTCGCCTCGGCAAAACGGAGGGTCCGGGTAACCCGGTCAAAGCCCACGACATGATCCAGAATGAACCGGATGTCCTTAAGCGGCGCGCGATAGGGCATTCGGGTTTCCTTCCCAGACTTGGCAACAGGGCTGCGCTGCCGTAAGCAGCAAACATGCCAAGGCTATTTCATTCCTGCGGCCCAACAAGCCGGACGCTGCGTCACATGTCATGACCCTGACCCTTGCACCAGATGATACCGGGATCACCACCGCCGCAAGCCTGCTGGCGGAGGGCAAGCTTGTCGCCTTCCCAACCGAAACCGTCTACGGCCTTGGCGGTGACGCGCGGTCCGACCTTGCCGTTGCCCGGATTTATGAGGCCAAGGGACGTCCCAGCTTCAACCCCCTGATCGTCCACCTGCCCGACCTTGCGGCGGTGGAAAAGATCGCCATCCTCGGCCCCAAGGCGCGCGATCTGGCTCAGGCCTTCTGGCCCGGCCCGCTGACCCTTGTCCTGCCGCTGAAGGAAGGCGCCGGGATTTCACCATTGGTGACCGCAGGCCTGCCGACCGTCGCCATCCGCATCCCGGCGCACCCCTTGGCCCAGCGCCTTCTGCGCGCCTTCGGCGGGCCGGTCGCTGCCCCCTCCGCCAACCCCTCGGGCCGCATTTCGCCCACAAGGGCCGAGCATGTG
>CAIXBE010000485.1 GCA_903917595.1 uncultured Rhodobacterales bacterium | reverse complement strand
GATTCGTGTGATCCCGACGACCACCGCAGTTGCGCCAACGCGGTATCAAGTGGAACCCAGTTCTCAAATCTCAGGCGGACAACCAGGGTAAGCACCTTCGACCGCCAGACGGGCGGCAGCCGTATGGCGTCCTTTTCGGTAGTGACGAGTTGCGCTCCCTTTGCACGGGCCTCGGAGTCAAGCCGCCGGAGCAACGCCTCGGACAAGGGAGCGTGGTCTTGCAAGGCCTCGCCGCGCAGAACCTTTGCCCCCAGGCCGCGCAGGGTCGCAAAGAAGCGGTCTGGGTCGGCAATACCGGCAAAGGCCAGAACGGGGCTGTCCTGCCAGTCCATTCCTGTCGCTAGCGGAGCCAGTTCAGCCCGAACCAAAGGCACGTTGATCTGACGGCCCCAAAGTGCAGCGAACCGCTCTTGTGATGCCGCGTCTCCGATGGCCAACACCAGATCGGCGCGCGCCAGCCCGACCGGCACCGGTTCGCGCAAGGGCCCCGCCGGAATACAGCGCCCGTTGCCAAAGCCCTTGCTGGCATCGACGACCACAATTGACAGCGCGGCTGTGACCGAAGGGTTCTGGAACCCGTCATCCATCAGGATGATCGACGCCCCTGCAGCCTCGGCGGCGCGGACCCCGGCAGCGCGGTTGCGGGCAACCCAGACCGGAACCATGGCCGACAGAACCAAAGGCTCGTCGCCAACCTCTGCGGCGCTGTGCCGCGTCGGGTCGACCTGAACCGGTCCGGCAAGACTGCCACCAAAGCCCCGGCTGACCACATGGACGGACAGCCCCCGCGCAGTCAGGCGTTCGGCCAAAGCTAGAGTTGTCGGGGTCTTGCCCGCCCCCCCGGCGACCAGATTGCCGATGCAGATCACCGGCACACGCGGGACATAGCCCGTCTGGCGCAACCGGCGCGCGGTGCCGGCCGCGTAAAGCCAGCCCAAGGGGGCCAGCAACCGCGCCCAAGGCCCCGGCCGGTCCGGGTCTGAAAACCAGAAGCGCGGGGCGCGCATCATGCGTCACCGTCCATCAGACTGCGGATCCGGCCCAAAAGCGCGTCTGTGACCTCGGACCCTTCGCTGACCACCGCCCAGGCCGATTGCGCCAGCCGCGCAGCGCGATCCGGCGACAGAAGATACCCCAGCCCATCGGCAAGGTCGGTGGCCGAGGCCACGGCACGCGTCGCTCTTGCAGGCCCAAGCCGCGCGAAGGCCGGACCAAAGCGCCCCGTGCGTGGCCCGTGCAGGATGGCCGACCCCAAGGCCGCCGCTTCGAACGGATTGCGCGACGCGCCCGTGCCGGTCAGACTGCCGCCCAGAAACGTGACCGGAGCCAGCCGATACCAAAGCCCGTATTCCGCCGGGTTGTCGACCACCAGGATTTCCACCGCCGGATCGGGCTCTTCTTCGCGCGACCGAAGGGCCACGACCCACCCGTCCGAGGTCTCCAGTCTCGCCGCCCGCGCTGCGGCATCGGCAGGGTCATCCGGGGCCAGCACCAAAAGCAGCCGGTGGGAATGTTGCATGGCGGATCGGTGCGCCCGCAGCACGGCGGCTTCTTCGGTCAGGGGCAGACCGGCGGCAAACCAGACCGGACGTGTTGCCAAAAGTGCCGCAAGCGTGGCCCGTTCGGCCTCAAGGCACGGCAGGGCGGCGCTTTCGTCCTCCATCCGCCCGGTCACCGCCACCTGACCCAGCGGCGCCCCGGCCTTACGAAACAGCCGGGCGGCCGCCTCGTCCACGGCGAAGACCTGCGAAAACTGCGCCAGCGCCGACCGCATCAGCCCCGGATACCAGCCATCCCGGTCGCGCAGAAACCGGGGCGCGCTGCCATTGACCAGCAGCAGCGGGATTTTACGCGCCGCCGCCTGATGCAGAACCGCCGGGCGCAACTCGCCCTCGGCAAAGATCGCGAGATCGGGCCGCCAATGGTCAAGGAACTCATGCGCCTCGGCAGGCGTCTCGCCTGGTGGCGGTTGTGTGGTCACCCCGTCCCGCGCCCCAATCTCGGCCGGGGAGGTGATCAGCACCTCGATCCCGTCTTCGTCGATCAGACGGCGCGAAAGGGCAAGCATCGGGCTGATCTGCGCCTCGTTCGGCACATGCAGCCACACCAGGCCACCGGACGGGCGCGGTGGCCGCCGGGCATCCTGCCCCGAGTCGCGGCGATGTCCAAGATTGTAAAGCTTAAGCCCGATGGATGCCGACATGGATCAGCCGTCAAACGCCTCGGTGGCGGAACCCGAGTTCGCTTCGTCGCGCAACTTGTGCAGGTGGGCGATGAAATAGCGGGTGTGGGCATTGTCCACAGTGCGCTGCGCTTCGGCCTTCCAGGCCAGAAAGGCGGTCGCGTAATTCGGGAAAATTCCGACGACATGGATGTCCGCGGCATCGCGAAAGACGTTGGTTTGCGGATCAACAAGCTCTCCGCCGAAAACAAGATGCAGACGTTGTGCCATGGAAGGCTCCATTCCCGATGTTCGGCGGGACCCTAAAGGTTTCGCGTGTCGGAAGGAAGATGGCAGCCAATGCGGCGGAAAGGCATTTCCGGGCCTTGCTTAAAGGGCAGAGAACGACAACATTAGCTGCGCGCGGGCTGCGCTTTGTTCTTGGGAAGGATTTGTCATGGATCTTGGTGATCTCATCGGTTCGTCGGGTGTCTATCTTGCAATTGCACTTTTCATCATCATCAGCCTCTACCTTGGCGTTCGGATCGTGCCGCAGTCCGAAAAGCATGTGGTCGAACGCTTTGGCCAGCTTCGCTCGGTGCTTGGGCCAGGCCTGAACTTCCTCGTGCCCTTCCTCGACCGCATCGCGCACAAGGTCTCGGTTCTGGAGCGTCAGCTCCCGAATGCCAGCCAGGACGCCATCACCGCCGACAACGCGCTGGTAAAGGTGGAAACCTCGGTCTTCTACCGGGTGACCGAACCGGAAAAGACCGTCTACCGGATCCGTGATGTGGACGGCGCAATTGCCACCACCGTTGCCGGTATCGTCCGGTCTGAAATCGGCAAGCTGGAACTGGATCAGGTCCAGTCGAACCGGGCCCAACTGATCGACCGTGTACGCGAACAGGTCTCGGCCATGGTTGACGACTGGGGGGTCGAAGTGACCCGCGCTGAAATCCTGGACGTGAACCTGGACGAAGCAACCCGCGCCGCAATGATGCAGCAGCTGAACGCCGAACGCGCCCGCCGCGCCCAGGTGATGGAGGCCGAGGGCAAGAAGCGGTCGGTTGAACTTGCCTCGGACGCCGACCTTTACGCCGCCGAACAGGCCGCCAAAGGTCGCCGCGTGACCGCCGATGCCGAGGCTTACGCGACCGGCGTCATCGCCATCGCGATCAAGGAAAACGGGCTGGAAGCGGCGCAGTTTCAGGTGGCGCTGAAGCAGGTCGAAGCGATGCAAGCGATTGCAGTCGGTGCGGGCAAGCAGACCATCCTGATTCCCGCTAGCGCGCTTGAGGCCTTTGGTGATGCGTTCAAGATGCTGAAGGGGCGGGGCTGACATGCTGGACCAGTTCGCAGCAAACTGGTGGGCCTGGGTGATCTTTGGATTCCTGCTTGGGATCCTGGAAATCATAGTGCCCGGGTTCATTTTTCTGGGCTTTGCCATCGGGGCTGTTGCAACCGGTGCTTTGGTCGGGGCGGGTATCGCTCCGGCCGGGGTGACCGCCCTCTTGATGACCTTCGCGATCATTTCGGTCGTCGCCTGGGTCGTCCTTCGCCGCGTCGTCGGAGTGCGGGAAGGTCAGGTCAAGATCTGGGACCGCGACGTCAACGATAAGCCGTAAGGTGGAGTTTGTTGGGGCAAAGGCTGCATTCTTTTGCGGCGACAAGGTCCTGACCTATCTGCGCGATGACCTGCCTGGCCTTGGCTGGGCAGGCTTCTGGGACCTGCCGGGTGGCGGTCGCGAAGCGGAGGAAGGCCCGGAAGACTGTCTCCTGCGCGAGTTGGAAGAAGAATTCGGCCTGCGCTTGCCTGCCGACCGGCTGCTTTGGCGGCGGGTCTTTCCTTCGATGATGGACCTCGCGAAAAACGCGGTCTTCTTCGGCGGCAGGCTCCTCCCGGATGAGATCGCCGCAATCCGGTTCGGGTCCGAGGGTCAGTTTTGGGAAATGATGCCGGTCGCGGACTTTGTCAGCCACCCAAAGGCAGTGCCGGAGTTGCAGCGCCGGGCAGGGATCGTCTGGGAAGAATGGGCCGGGAGATGACCTTTCACCCACCTTCAACACCCGGTTTCCCTGGTCATGCGTGAGTCCGATCTTTATCCAGCGCTGAAGGGCTTTCTGGAAGCGCAAGGCTATGTCGTTAAAGCCGAGATCGGGGCCTGCGATATCATGGCGGTCCGGGGGGGCGAGCTGCCGGTGGTGGTCGAAATGAAGCTGACGTTCTCGTTGGCGCTGGTGATGCAGGGCATAGCACGGCAGGCGCTGTTCGATGACGTCTATCTGGCGGTGCCGGTGTCTGGTGACAAGGGCTGGAAGCTGCGCTACCGCGACATCATCGCGCTCTGCCGCAGGCTTGGGCTGGGGTTGCTTGCGGTCAAGGGTGACGCGGTCGAGCCGCATCTTGACCCCGGCCCCTACGCGCCGCGCAAAAACGTTCGGCGGGCCGGGGCGTTGCTCAAGGAATTTCATCGCAGGGTAGGGGACCCCAATCAGGGCGGGACCACCGGGATCAAACGGATGACGGCCTACCGGCAGGACGCCCTGCGCTGCGGGATGGTGCTGCGGGCCGGGCCATTGAAAGCGTCGCTGGTAAGCAAGGCGGCAGAAGTTCCAAGGGCCGCGACGATCCTGCGGGATGATCACTACGGCTGGTTCCAGCGGGTCGAGCGGGGGATCTATGCCCTGACCGACAAAGGGCTGACCGAACTGGCAGCGGCCAAGGACGATCTGGCTGCGCTGGGACTTGCGCTGCCTTAAACCGCAAGCGCCGTGGTCTTGACCACCGTCCGCAGTGCGAACGACGACTGCATCTGCCGCACGCCCGGCAGGCGCGACAGGAACTGGCGGTGGATGCGGGCGAAGTCCTCGGTATCCTCGGCCATCAGCTTCAGAAGGTAGTCCGCCGTTCCCGCCATCAGGTGGCATTCAAGCAGGTCCGGCAGTTTGGCAACCTCACGCTCAAAGGCGTCCAGCAGGTCTTCGGCCTGACTTTGCAGGGTGATTTCGACAAAGACCGTGGTCATCCGCCCCATGCGGCGGGCGTCCAGCAGCGCCACATAGGCAGCGATATAGCCTTCTTCCTCCAGTCGCTGCACCCGGCGATGACAGGCCGAGGGCGACAGATTTACCGCTTCGGACAGCTCGGCATTGGTGATGCGGCCGTTCTTCTGCAAAACGGTCAGAATGCGGCGGTCTGTTGCGTCAAGATCGGACATTGCAGATGTTCCTTCGGCCGGGACTGCCCCGGCCGAAAGCTTCTGTCATTCCGCCCCGCGCGGCAAGGGCCGTGCAGGATCAGGCAGCAACCTCGCCGCCGTCAAGACGCTGGATCGCAACCACCGCCGGACG
>CAIXBE010000484.1 GCA_903917595.1 uncultured Rhodobacterales bacterium | reverse complement strand
CTCTCGATGGCCCACAACTTCGGCATCGAGGGTCACGTCGTCAGCCCCGCCGAAATACGCGAGCGGTGGCCGCACCTGGAAGTGGAAGACGTCGTCGGTGGGACTTGGTATCCAAATGACGGCCAGATCAATCCGGTGGATGTAACACTGGCCATGGCGGCAGGCGCGCGGCGCGGCGGTGTGCGCATTCTGGAGAATGTCAAAGTCCAGAACATTGTGGTCGAAAACTCGCGGGCTGTCGGCGTCCAACTTGCCGACCGCGTCATTCGCGCTGGAAAGGTCGTGATTGCTGGGGGAATGTGGTCGCGTGATCTGGCGCGTACAGCCGGCGCATCATTGCCCCTGCATGCCGCCGAACATTTCTACATGGTCACCGAACCGATCCCCGAGTTGAAGCGGAACCTGCCGGTGGCGCTCGTGCCCGACGAGTACGCCTACTACAAGGAAGACGCGGGAAAGATCCTGATGGGCTGTTTTGAGCCGGTCGCCAAGCCTTGGGGCCATAAAGGCATTCCAGAAAGTTTCTGCTTTGATTCGCTCCCTGAAGACCTCGACCATTTCGAACCCGTTCTGGAGGCAGCGACGCGCCGTGTCCCTCTACTGAAGAATGCAGGGATCCAGTTGTTCTTCAACGGCCCGGAAAGCTTCACTCCCGACGATCGATACCTGCTGGGCGAGACGCCTGAAGTGCAGGGCCTTTTCTGCATCTGTGGGTTCAATTCCGTCGGCATTCTGTCGTCCGGCGGCGCGGGGCGGCTCTTGGCGAGTTGGATCAAGGACGGACGCTCGCCGATGGATGTTGCAGATGTGGATATCCGCCGAATGCAGCCCTTCCAATCGACAAAGCAGTATCTTTTCGACCGCACCAAGGAAACGCTCGGCCTGTTGTTCCAGATGCACTGGCCTTCACGCCAGTATGACACGGCGCGTGGCGCGCGCCGCAGCCCCTTCCACGATCGCCTTCTTGCCGCAGGGGCAATCATGACCGAAGGCGCCGGACACGAAAGGCCCGGTCTTTTCCGGCGCAAGGGCGTGACGGAACCGCTGGACTTCTCTTACGAGCGCCCAAGCTGGTTTTCGGCCGTCGGCGAAGAGTGCCGGCACACGGCCGCAGGCGTCAGCCTTTTTGACCAATCCTGCTTCGCAAAGTTTACCGTCGAGGGGCGGGACGCCTGCAAGGTCCTTGGCCAGATCAGCGCCGGTGACGTGGACGTTGAACCCGGGCGCGTTGTCTATACCCAATGGCTGAACGAGCGCGGGGGCATCGAGGCGGATGTTACTGTCACGAGGCTTGGCTCAGACCGGTTCATGGTCGTGACAGGCCCGGCCTCGCATACCCGCGACCTTGCCTGGTTGCGGCGTCATGTTCCAGAGGACGCTCGCGCCCATGTGGCCGACGCCAGCGCTGGTCTTGCCATGCTGACCCTCATGGGCCCCGACTCCCGGGACCTGTTGACGCGCCTATCCGGAGAGGATCTGTCAAACGAGAGTTTCCCCTTCGGCAGCGCCCGCGAAATCGAGATCGGATATGCAAGGGTCTTGGCCCAGCGTATCACCTATGTGGGCGAACTCGGTTGGGAACTTTATGTGCCTGCCGACTTTGCACAGCACGTCTTCGACCGGATCGTCGAGGCGGGCGGCGACAGGCTGCGCCATGCTGGCTATTTTGCGCTCAATTCCCTGCGAATGGAGAAGGGATACCGCCACTGGGGCCACGACATCGGCGAAGAAGATACACCGATGGCGGCGGGCTTGGGCTTTGCGGTAGCCTGGAACAAGCCCGGAGGGTTCCTTGGACGCGATGCACTTCTTAGCGCAAAGGCCGAGGGCAAGCCGCGCCGCAGGATGGTGCAGATTAGACTAGAGGGCGGCGACAGCGCTCCTCTCCTCCACCATAACGAGCCAATCGTGCTGGACGGGCGAATGATTGGCTCGGTGACCACCGGCGCATTCGGGCATCGTGTTGGGGCTTCTTTGGCCCTCGGCATGATCCGGTCCGAGGGCGGCGTGG
>CAIXBE010000483.1 GCA_903917595.1 uncultured Rhodobacterales bacterium | reverse complement strand
TACTGTTGTTCATTGTTTTGTGGGTCATTTTGATTTGGGTGCCTCGCCGGATTGGAGAGGCGATTGATCGAAAGCTCGCTGCAAGAAGCCGATCGAAGCA
This sequence comes from uncultured Rhodobacterales bacterium, assembly GCA_903917595.1. Taxonomy (GTDB): domain Bacteria; phylum Pseudomonadota; class Alphaproteobacteria; order Rhodobacterales; family Rhodobacteraceae; genus Tabrizicola; species Tabrizicola rara. The sequence continues at coordinate 3,734 of CAIXBE010000483.1, read as the reverse complement.
GGAAAAGTGAAGCAACCTTCTTGGGTTTTCTCGCCAGTGTATGCGACGGCTTGGACGAGTACCCCTTTCTTTAGAATTAGTTAACCCCTCCGTGGTGCGCATTGGGCATAGAAATTGGTTTAGACAGCATGCCGGTCTGCCTTTCTCCCCGTCACCATCTCCCACCGCCGCACGGCGACGTCGCAATAGGCGGGGTCCAACTCCATCGCGAAGCACCGCCGCCCAGCGCGTTCGGCGGCAACGATCTGGGTGCCAGAGCCACAGAACGGCTCGTAGATCAGGTCGCCGGGATCCGAGAAAGCCGTCAGCACCGCTTCGACCAGCGCCACCGGAAACACTGCCGGATGCGATCCGGCCGCACCCAGCCCGCCCTTGTGGCGCATGATGCGGAAGACAGAGTCCGGGATGCGGTGGCTCTGGATCGCGTTTCCGGTTCCGGTCTTGGCATGGACGGTGCCGTCGGCCCCGCGCAGCCCACCGCCGCCGAGGGTTTCGCCTGCGTGCTTGGAGGGGACCGTCTTGTGCGGTTTGCGGGGCGCACGGTTGAAGTGGAAAATGAACTCGTGAGACGGGGCCAGGCGACCGTTCCAGTCGCCCGGCAAACCCGGTCCCTGATCCCAGACATACCAGCCAAACCGTCGCCAGCAAGAGGCGCGCATCCATTCGACCCATCCTTCCCAATAGGGCTGCCATTCGCTGTCGCGATGCACGAGGCCGAGGTTGACCAGCAGCTGCGCGTCCGTTTTGACCGGTGCTGCGGCGAACACGCCCTGCATCAGCGCGTCCCAATCGCCGACCTTTTCCTTGGCGGCACCGTAGTCGCGCTGCTGGGCATAGGGCGGCGAGGTGAACATCAGCGTGGCCTGTTCGCCCAGCATCAGCCTGGTGACGGCGGCTGGATCCGTGGCATCGCCACAGCACAGCCGGTGCTTGCCAAGCGCCCAGATGTATCCGGGGCGGGTGATGGGTTCGGCAGGTGGATCGGGGATGGCATCAGCCGCATCGTCAGAAATCGCCGGGCGGTCGTCGGCATTGGCGAGAAGCGCTTCCAGTTCATCCTCGGGGATCCCGATCAGCCCGAGGTCGAAATCCTCGGCCAGCAGTGCCTGCAGTTCCTGCAACAGCAGCGCCTCGTCCCAGCCGCCCAGCTCCGTTAACTTGTTGTCGGCGATCCGATAGGCCCGCCGCTGCGCCTCGGTCAGATGGCCCAGCACGATCACCGGGGCCTCGGTCAGCCCAAGTTGGGCCGCCGCCAGGATGCGACCGTGACCCGCGATCAGCTCGCCGTCGGCCGCGACAAGCACTGGCACCGTCCAGCCGAACTCGGCCATGCTGGCGGCGATCTTCGCCACCTGATCGGCATCGTGGGTCTTGGCATTGCGGGCGTAAGGCTTCAGCCGGGCGAGCGGCCAGTGCTCGATCCGGTCGGGAGGCATCCTCATCACGCGGGTTCGCCCCACGGCGTGCAGACGATCAGCGTGGTTCGGCCGGGGAGATACCAGCTCGGGAAATCCTCGGGCCAGGTGACGCGAAGCCCGTAGAGCGCAGCCGTCGCCTCGGTATCCTGACGCTTGGCGGCATCGAACGTGCCGTAGAGATGCGCTGCCACCGCCGCAGCTTTCCGGTCCTTGCGGTAGAAATACCCGTGATCGACGAGCACGCGCGGCCAGGGATCGACGTGATAGCCGCGCCCATTGAACAAGCCGCGCCGCGCCAGCACCGAGGGCGAAAAGTCCGATTTTGACAGTCGCCAGCCATGCCGCGCGCCGAACAGCATGGCGAGGCGCTGACGCGTGGCGCGCAAATCCTGATACCGGGCATCACTCTGTCGTAGGCCTTTCGCGTCGCAGAATTTCTGCTGATAGTCAGTCACCGCGCTGGCGAGAGCGGCAATTTCGTCGTGGCTGGTTGCAGCCTGCTGGAGGACGAGAGGTCTGTTCATGCTGCGAGCCTCTTGGTTTTCAGGTCGGAGAAAGTTTCGCCGGTGTCCGCCAGGACGGCGTTCGCGCCGGTGAACTGCTGCCAACGCTCGATGGCCACATCGACATAAGCCGGGTTCAGTTCGATCCCGAAGCAGACGCGGCCCGTGGTTTCCGCCGCGATCAGCGTGGTGCCAGAGCCCATGAAGGGTTCAAACACCGCCTGGCCGGGGCTGGAGTTGTTCAGGATCGGGCGGCGCATGCACTCGACCGGCTTCTGCGTGCCATGCACCGTGGCGGCGTCCTGGTCCTTGCCGGAGATGTGCCACAACGTGGTCTGTTTGCGGTCTCCCGCCCAATGCCCCTTGCCGGTCTTCTTGACCGCATACCAGCACGGCTCATGCTGCCAGTGGTAGTCGCCGCGGCTGAGAACCAGCCGGTCCTTGGCCCAGATGATCTGCGACCTGACGGCAAAACCCGCCGCCACCAGGCTCTCGGCTACCGTCGAGGAGTGCAGCGCGCCGTGCCAGACATAGGCCACGTCGCCGGGGAACAGCGCCCAAACCTCGCGCCAATCCGCCCGGTCATCGTTCAGTACCTTGCCGGTGCGTTTGGTCTTGGCCGCGCCCGCCTGGTTGCGCCAAGACGGATCGTACTCCACGCCATAGGGTGGGTCGGTGACCATCAGCAGCGGGCGCACATCACCAAGCAGGCGCGCGACCACATCGGCCGAGGTGCTGTCGCCGCAAATCAACCGGTGCGACCCGAGGTGCCAGAGGTCGCCCGCAACCGACACCGGCGTGACCGGCGGTTCGGGAATGTCATCTTCGCCCTCGACCGCGCCGCCTTCCACATGATCCGGATCGCGCAACAAGGCGTCCAGATCCTCGTCAGTGATCCCCAGCAGCGACAGGTCGAAATCCTCGGCCAGCAGCCCCGCGATCTCGTCGCGCAGCATCGCCTCGTCCCATTCGCCCAGCTCGGTCAGTTTGTTGTCGGCGATGCGGTAGGCCCGGCGTTCGGCTTCATCGAGGTGGCCGAGCCGAATTACCGGCACATCCTTCAGCCCCAGCATGATGGCGGCCAATACCCGGCCGTGTCCCGCGATCAGTTCACCATCGTCGGCCACAAGGCACGGCACGGTCCAGCCGAACTTCGCCATGCTGGCGGCAATCTTGGCGACCTGGTCCGTGCCGTGGATCTTGGCATTGCGGGCATAGGGGCGCAGCCGGTCGAGCGGCCAAGTCTCGATCTGGCTCGGTGCGAAGACCAGGTCCATGGGGTGGCTCTCTCGGGCAGGCGGACGTGCCGAAGCGCGCTGGGCGATGCCAGCGTCAGGAACGGGATCCGCGATGTGGGTGAAAACGAAAGCGCCCGCGAGGGTTATCCTCCGGGCGCAATTCTTCGATGATCAAGGGGTAGGTCAAGAGGGGCAGCTTTGTCAAATGGAAAAATGAAGTGGATTCAACAACTTCACTGCAGGTGGCTTCCGCTGGCTGGCTTCCGTCCCGGTGGCTTCCACAAAGTGGATTCCCTGGCTTCCGCAAAAGAATCCAGCACGCCAAGATCGTGATTCACCAAGCCTTTGATAATGAGTCGCTTTTTCCAAGATCGCCCGGCAGGTGGATTCCGCCTGGATTCCCCGGTGAAACTGCCTGTCGCTAGCGAAACGCCGCGCTGCGCCCCCCCGCATACGTCCGGGGCCGGGGAGGAACCATGCCGGGGGGGCGTCCGAGTCTCAGCCAAGCCGAAAGGCGGGCTTTGCCAGAACTCTGACAGCAAGGCTGATTGCAAAGTTTGCATCGCGCCGAATTA
>CAIXBE010000482.1 GCA_903917595.1 uncultured Rhodobacterales bacterium | reverse complement strand
GCTTGCTGCGGCGTGGGAGAGGCGACAAAAGCGCCCCGATTGGCTTGAAGATCGACGACTTCGCGACTGGACAGCAGGAGCAATGCGCGGCGGATGCGCATGCGCCCAACGCCGAAAGCCTCACACAGGGCCGATTCGGAAAGCTTCGTCCCGGGTGGCAAGCGCTGCTCGACGACCTCATCGAAAATGCGTTCCACGATGTCTTCTTCGGCCATTTCCTCTGCAACCGACGCGTCTTCGATCGGTTGGGTCACGGCAGTCATCTGAGGGTGTCCACTCTGTTTGTCAGCAACTACAGTGGGTAGTGAACAATCGGCCCCCAATCAAGGCCGATCCATCGTGAACCGTTGCTAAATATTTTGTTGACAGGATTGTTAACAAAATATCTGATCAGGGAACAACGACCCCGAAAAGGGGCGCAACCCATCATCCTTTTGGCTCACAGGGAGATTGCCACATGCTTCGCCGTACGCTTCTGAAGACTTCCGCGCTTGCCGCCGTTGCAAGCATCGCCATGCTTGGCACTGCATTTGCCGAGAATCCGGTCCTGAAGATCGGTTTCGTCGGCGTCACTTCGGGCCCGGCTGCGGCTTGGGGCACCTCGAACCAGCGTTCGATGGAAACCCGTGCGGCCTGGATCAACGAGACCGGCGGCTATGATATCGGCGGCACGATGTACGACATCGAGATCGTTTCCTTCGACGACCAGAAAGACCCCAAGCGCGCGATCGCGGGCATGGAGCAGATGGCGCAAGAGGGCATCCACTATGTCGTCGGCCCGAACGTCGATGACGGTGCGGCCGCTGTCCGCCCGGTGGCCGAGCAGAACGGGATCATGTATTTCCCTTATGCTTTCCCGAAAGAGCTTTACACCGCGCCCGCCTCGAACGCGGTTCTGGGCATGGTTGCGAACTACCAGTCGGGCCCGGCCATCTACAAGTATCTGATGGAAAACAACGGCGTGAAGAAAGTTGCCTTCATCGCCGGCAATGAATCCGATCCGCTTTCGCAGCGCGACTCCGGGTCCGCGGCTGCAAAGGCCCTTGGGCTTGAAGTCGTGTCGGACAGCGTGACCTACCAGATGGATACCACCGACTTCACTCCGGTTCTGCTGCCGGTCATCCAGTCGGCGCCTGATCTGCTGGTACTGTCGGGCGTCTCGCCCGCCAACGCGCCGCAGCTGATCCGTTCGGCACGCGAGCTTGGCTATACCGGCCTCATCTCGACCGAAACGGCGCAGGACGCAGCCGTGCTGCAGGAAGGTGCGGGCGAGCTGGCCAATGGTTTCATCTCGGTCGGCGGTGCTTCGACCCCGGAACTCGCATCCGACATGATGCGGGAATTCGTAGAGCGCTATACTGCGATGTTCGGCGAATATAACGACGAGTCGAACACCAAGGTCTATGCGCTGGAATACATCCTTGCGACCATCGCTGCCAATCCGGCTGCCATGACCGATGTCGAGGCCTTCAAGGCCACGATGGACACGTTCGAAGCCCCGAACCCCTATATGGTCGGCGATGCCAAGCTGAAATATGTGGGCACCACCTCGTTCGGCCAGAAGCGTCAGGTTTCGGTTCCGCTGGTGGTAAACGTCTTCAACAACGGTGCTTTCGAGACGATGTTTGTCGCACAGGTCGACTGACGCGAACTTTCCCCGCGTCACACTAGGGTCGCCGTCCAGGCGGCCCCTCTTTACCCCAACCCCGGAGAGCTGAGCATGGAACAGATCCTTGCGAACGGGCTGTATCTCGGTGCCCAATACGCGCTGATCGCTTTGGGGCTGACTCTGATCTTCTCGCTGATGAACGTTCTGAATTTCGCCCATGGGCAAATGTATGTCTTCGGCGGATTTGTGACCTATACGGTCGTCGCGCAATGGGGGTTGCCGTTCATTGTCGGTCTGGTTTCATCCGCCGTGATCCTTGCGGTCATGGGAGCGCTGATCGAGAAGTTTCTTTTCCGACCCGTCATCCGGAAATCCAAACGCGACGAGTCCACCATGCTGCTTGCTGCCGGGATCGCGTTCTTTCTGGATGCGGTGATCCTGCTGCTGTTTGGGGAAAAGCAGCGCGGCGTTCCGAAGATTGTTGACGGCGTGTTCAACTGGGACATGCGCCTGATCATGCCCTATGATCGCATCCTGATCGGGGTGCTGGCGATTGCGTTGATCGTGGGCTTCATTGCCTTGATGCAATACACGAAGGCCGGACGCGCGATGCGGGCGTTGGCGCAGGACCGGATGGCCGCGCAACTGATGGGCGTCGATGTCGACCGCTATTCGATGATCGGCTTTGCTTTGGGCGCTTTGCTGGCAGGTTTGGTTGGCGGACTTTTGGTCACCATCACCGGCATCAACCTTGGCATGGGCGGCCCAACCTCGATCAAGGCATTCATGATGATCATGATCGGCGGGGCCGGGGTGATCTCGGGCGCCATCGCGGGCGGGTTCATCCTGGGCATGATGGAGAGCATCGGCCTGACGGTTCTCGCCGTTTACGGCGACATCACTTACCTAGCCATCTTCGCCTCGCTGATGGTGTTCCTCGCCTTCCGCCCTCAAGGGCTGATGGGCAAGCCTTGGGGTTGATCAGATGAACAAGAACCTTGTCGGCATCGCCGCCTTCCTGCTGGCCGTCTTCGTGCTGGTTCCCCTGGCCATCGCGGCCACCGGACGCTGGGACCTTTATTATACGCTGACCTCGGTGGCACTTCTGGCCATCGGGTCTGCCGGGGTCTGGCTGACTTTCTACATCGGCCGCATCAACATCGGCCAAGGTGCCTATGCGCTGATGGGAGGCTATGTGTCCGCCGTCCTGATGACAAAGGCCGGCTTTTCGTTCTGGGCGACGCTGCCCTTGGCCGGGCTGTTCTGTGCGGGCATCTCGGTGCTGATCGGCCTGCCGATCCTGCGGTTGCGGGGGGTCTATTTCGCGATGATCACCCTGGTACTGACCGAGGTGACGCGGCTTGCGGCCCTTGCCCTGCCGGTCACCAACGGTGCCAAAGGCATCACTTCCATCCCGTTGCCGGGGTCGCTGAGCGTCTTTGGCATCACCTTGATCCCCGATTTTGCAACCATGGCTAACCCGAAGCTTGGCTTTTATCTGCTGGCCGCAGCGTTGATGGTGCTGTCCTATGTCGTCCTGTGGCGGATCGTGAATTCACGGCTTGGGCATTTGTGCCGCAGCCTGCAGCAAAACGAGGAACTTGCAGCCTCGATTGGCGTCAACACCGCCTATCTGCGCGTGCTGACCTATGCGATTTCCTCATTCTTCGGGGGGCTTGCAGGCGCGGTCTTCGTGGCCATATCGCAGTCGATCTACCCTTCGTCCTTTGCGGTCGCCGATAGCGTGAACTTCATGCTTTACTGCTTTGTCGGCGGCCTGGGCTATGTCACCGGACCGATGCTTGGCACATTCGTTCTGTATTTCGGTTGGGATCTTCTGTCGATCGCCAAGCAATATCAGTTGCTGGTCTATTCCAGCCTGATGATCGCCATGATGCTGGTCTTGCCGAACGGCCTTCTCAGCCTCTTCGACCGGAAAGGCGGCAAGAAATGAGCCCCATCCTTCAGATCAAGGGCATCACCAAGCGCTATGGTGGCCTGACCGCGAACAACAACATCAGCTTTGACGTGAACGAAGGCGAGATCCTGTCGGTGATCGGGCCGAATGGCGCGGGCAAATCGACGTTGTTCAAGCTGATTGCGTCGTTCGTCCACGCGACGTCGGGCGAGGTGCTGTTTCGCGGCAAGAAGATCAGCGATCTGGCCCCGCACAAGGTCGCCCGCATGGGAGTGGTGCGGACCTTTCAGGAAACCACCATCTTCAAATCAATGACTGTGCGCGAAAACATCATCGTCGCACATCATCTGCGGTCCAAGGCCTCGCTTCTGGGGTTCTTTCTGGGCAGCAGGCAGGCAAAGGCCGATGAGGCCGAGTTCGGCAAGTCCGCCGACGACATAATCGCCTTTCTGGGGATGGAGGCGATCGGAGGCGAGATGGCCTCGAACCTGCCGCAGGGGCATTTGCGCGCGCTGGGCATGGCCATCGGTCTGGCGACGAACCCGACGGTACTTCTGCTGGACGAACCCTTTGCCGGGATGAACCATGACGAGACCATGAAGATGGTGACCCAGGTGCGCCGCCTGCGCGACGAACGCGGGGTGACTGTGCTTCTGGTGGAACACGACATGCCAGCCGTGATGAAGATCAGCGACCGCATCGTCGTGATCAACTTTGGCGAAAAGATCGCCGAGGGCACGCCGGCGGAAATTCAGGCCAACCCAAAGGTGATCGAGGCCTATCTCGGTTCCGAAGATGACGCGATCGGGATGTAAGCCATGACAGAGATGCTGAACTTCAAGGATGTCGAGCTTTTCTATGACCATGTCTATGCGCTGAAAGGCGTGTCGCTGACCATGCAGCAAGGCGAAATCGTTGCCCTGATCGGTGCCAACGGGGCTGGAAAGTCCTCGATCCTGCGGGCGATCACGGGGCTGCGGAAGATCAAATCGGGTTCCATCACCTTCATGGGTGAAAAGCTGGACGGCACGCCCCCGGCCGAGATCGTGAAAAAGGGCATCGCCATGGTGCCCGAGGGGCGGCGGGTGTTCCCCTTCATGTCGGTCAAGGACAACCTGCTGATGGGGGCCTTCACCCGCACAGACAAGGCCGGGATTGCCAGCACGCTGGACAGCATCCTGACCCGCTTTCCGCGCCTGAAGGAACGCTATGGTCAGCAGGCCAGCACGCTGTCGGGGGGCGAGCAGCAGATGATGGTGATCGGCCGGGCGCTGATGGCCAAGCCGACGCTATTGCTGCTGGATGAGCCTTCGCTCGGCATCGCGCCGAAACTGGTGCAGGACATCGCCCGCGCCGTCGTGGCGATCAGCCGGGATGAAAAGGTGACGGTTCTGCTGGTGGAACAGAACAGCCGCATGGCGCTGTCCATCTCGAGCCGGGCCTATGCGATGTCGACGGGGTCGGTGGTTCTGACCGGGGACTCCCGCGAATTGATGCACGACGACCGCATCAAGGCCGCGTATCTGGGGGGTGAAGTTTAAGTGCGCATTCTGGTAGTGAACCCGAACACGACGGCCACGATGACCGAAAAGATCGGCGCTGCGGCGCGGCGGGTCGCCTCGGCTGGAACGGAGATTGTGGCGGTCAATTCGGCCCATGGGCCTGCCTCCATCGAAGGGTTCTATGATGAGGCGATGTCGCTGGCGGGCATGCTGGAGGTGATCCGCGAGACGCCCGATTATGACGCCGTGGTCATCGCCTGTTTCGATGACACCGGCCTTGATGCCGCGCGCTGCCTGACGGACAAGCCGGTGATCGGTATCGGCGAGGCGGCCTATCACATGGCCTCGATGATCTCGAACAAGTTTTCGGTCGTGACGACGCTGGCCCGG
>CAIXBE010000481.1 GCA_903917595.1 uncultured Rhodobacterales bacterium | reverse complement strand
CAACGATGCCGAACGGGCTCTGCGCCACGCCGTCATTTCCCGACGCATCAGCCACGGCACCCGGACCGACGAGGGCTCCCGCGGCTACGCCGCCGCACTGAGCGTCATCGAGACCTGCCGAAAGCGCAAAGCCAAGCCATGGGACTTCATCACCCGCCTCCTCGCCGCCGCCCGCCGCGGCGCTGAACTCCCCGCTCTCCCCGCCTGCGCCTGAGCATCCCTCAAAAGAGAGGGGGGGGAGTGTCCGGTTACGAAGAGCTGGCTCTGGCGGATCGGCGCCGGGGAGATTGTGAACGCCTGCACTGCCTACTGCTGCTTGGCTACTTCAAGGCCAAGCACGCTTTCTTCGGCCTGACCACGGATATGGTGCCGACGGAGGATATCAGCTTCGTGGCCGAACGTTATTTCCCGGACGTCGTGGTGCAGTACCGCCCGTTGAGGCCATCCGAACTCTACTCGCAACGGGTCGAGATCGCTCGGTTCTTCGACTTCCGGCTCTGGTCGGAGGCAGATCGCCCGGCCCTCGTCGATGCCGCCACGGAACTGGCTAGGCGGGACGTGACGCCGAGCTTCATCGGGCTTGAGTTGCTGGGAATACTGAAAGATCGGAAGATCGTGCGGCCCGGCTACACCACGCTGCAGTCGGTGATCAGTTCTGCACTGACGGTCGAACGCAAACGCCTGGACCACTTGATCGAGAGCGCGCTCGATGCACAAACAGTCAAAGCGCTGCGCGATCTGCTCGTGCGGGAGGGGACGCTGGCCGAATTGGCCGCTTTGGCCGAACTCAAGAAGGACGCCCGCAACTTCGGCTATAAGATGATGACCGCCGAACGGCTGAAACGCGCCACGCTGGCGCCGGTCTACCTGGCCGCCAAATCCCTGCTGCCAAAGCTCGACATCTCGCAGCAGAATATCAGCCGCTACGCCGATCTTGCCCTTGTCTACACAATCTACGACCTGCGGCGGATGAGGCCCGCGCAAGCTTATCTCTACCTGCTCTGCTACGCTTGGCAGCGCTTTCGCCAGCTCAGTGATAATCTCGTCGATGCCTTCGACCACCACTTGCTGAAAATCGAAGTTGAGACCAAGGCCAATTCGCTGGAAGCCTTCGTCCATGCCCAGGCCAAGCGGCAGCAGGAGGCGCCGAAGGTGGGCCGCGTCCTGCTGCTCTATGTCGACGAGGCCGTCGATGATGCCACGCTGTTCGGCGCGGTCCGTGACCGGGCCTTCGCCCTTCTGTCGCGAGAGGCACTGCTCAGCGCCGGGCAGCGGCTGTGCGGGGAACCCGTCAGCCAGATGGAGCTGCGCTGGAAGGAGATCGATCGGGCCGCACCACGAATCAAGAAGAATCTGCGCCCTCTCGTCATGGCCCTGGACATCTCGGCCGGTTCGCCAGCCAATCCCTGGCATGCGGCGCTGTCCTGGATGCGCGCGGTCTTCGCCCGGGAGCAGCCGCTGGGCCAGCGGCCGATCACCGAGATCCCTGTTGGCACGATCCCCAAACAATTGCGCCATCATCTCTACGAACTCAATGAAGCCGGGAGCCTGCTCCGTCTGCGCGGCGACCGCTACGAGTTCTGGATCTACCGGCAACTCGCCAAGCGTCTGGCGACAGGCGAACTTGCGGTCGATGACAGTCTGCGTCACCGCCGCTTCGGCGACGAGCTCGTATCACCGGAGAAAACAGCCGCAATCCTGCAGACGCTCACGATCCCGTGGGTGACCAACCCTGCCGGAACCAGAATCGACGAGCTTTGCGCCGCGCTGGACCAGCAGTGGAAGGGCTTTGACCAGGATCTCCGCGACGGACGACTCACGCATATCGACTTCGACCCGGAGCGTAAAAGCATCACTTGGCGCAGGTCGAGAGCTGAACAGGCAGACGGGATCCAGGACGGCATCTACGATAACCTGACGGCCCAGCCAATCGTCGACGTCTTCCGCTTCGTCAACCAGGCTTGCGGATTTCTGTCGGCCTTGACGCCGCTCCAGCCCCGCTACGCCAAGAAGGTCGCCGACGAGGCCGAGCTGATGGCCGTGATCATGGCCCGCGCCATGGGCTTCGGTAACTTCGGCATGGCCCAGGCCTGCGATATTCCTTACCACCAGCTCGAAACGACCGACCGTCAGCACATCCGGCCCGCCACACTGCACGACAGCTGCGACCGGATCAGCAACTTCATCGCCGCACTGCCCATCTTCCCGCTCTACGCCATAGACCCGGAGGTCCTCTACGGCGCCGTCGACGGCCAGAAGTTCGCGGCCGCCAAGCCGACCATCAAGGCCCGGTATTCGAGCAAGTACTTCGGCACCGGGAGAGGTGTCGTCGCCTATAGCCTGCTCGCCAACCATGTGCCGCTGGAAACCATGCTGATCGGCGCCAACGAACATGAGAGCCAATACCTATTTGATATCTGCTACCGCAACAGCACGCAGATCATGCCGGCTGTCATTACCGGTGACATGCACAGCGTCAACAAGGCCAACTTCGCCATCCTTGACTGGTTCGGGATGCAGGCCGCTCCGCGCTTCACCAGCCTCCAGGCGCAAATCCCGCATCTCTTCTGTGCCGATGACATCAGCCGCTACGCATCGTTCCTTCTGCCACCGGCTGGACAGATCGACCGTCGCCTGATAGCAGCCGAACCCGATACTTTCAACCGCATCGTCGCCAGCCTAGCGCTGAAGGAAACCAGCCAGGCCGCGCTGGTCCACAAGCTCTGTTCGCTATCGTCCCAGAACCGCAGCCGCAAGGCCGTCTTCGAATACGACAAATTGGTCCGCAGCATCTATACGCTGCAATACATCCGCAGCCCGAAGCTGCAGCGTGACGTCCACCGCTCGCAGAACCGGATCGAGGCCTATCATCAGCTGCGCTCAACCATCGCCCAGATCGCCGGGCGGAAGCAGCTCATCGGCAACAGCGAACTCGACATTTTTCTCACCAACCAGTGCGGCCGGCTGCTCGCCCTGGTCATCATCGCCTACAATTCCATTCTGCTCTCATCTGTTCTGGACCGGCATCGCGCGGCCGGCGACGAGGCCGCGATCGCCCAGCTACAGAAAATCTCGCCCGTCGCTTGGCAGAGTATCCTCTTCCTCGGCCGGTATCTGTTCCGTGGGCCTCGTCAGCCTATTGACGTAAACTCACTAATCACCATCCCGAATTTACGATAATCCGTTGAATCTAAATGCTTCTAAAAATTCCGCGTGTTTGGGCTTAGACCCCCAAATTCAAGAAGATGCGGCCCAACTCATGCTCGCGACAACAGACCTCCGGCAGCGGGTCCACGTCAACCAGCGCCCCGCTTTCAT
>CAIXBE010000480.1 GCA_903917595.1 uncultured Rhodobacterales bacterium | reverse complement strand
GACGAGGTGCCGGAGGTCTACATGAACGCCGACCGTGTGCTGCACATGGCGGGGGGGCGCATCGTCGCGGAATGGGACCCGCGCCAGACCGGCCTGACCGACATGGAGGCCGCCGTCTATGCATAGTTTCCTGCGCGCCTATCCCACGGAATCCAAACTGCTGGCGGTGCTCTTGGTGATCTGCGCCGCGCTGTCATTGGCCTCGCCCGACTTTCTGACGCTGGTGAATTTCAGCAGCCTTCTCAACAACAACGCTGTCAATGTGATCTGGGCGGTAGGGCTTTTGGTGGTGCTGATCGCGGGGGGGATCGATATTTCCTTCGCGGTAGCGGCAAGCGTGGTGCAATATCTTTGCGTCTATGCCTTTGCGGGTATCGGCGGCGGCAACTGGGCCCTCGGTTTCCTGTTCGCGGGTGGCTTCGGGCTGATGCTGGGCCTGATCAACGCCTTTCTGATCCACCAGTTCCGCATCATCTCGATCGTCGTCACCATCTCGACCTTCAACGCGTTTTTCGGGTTGTTGATGTTCTTCTCCTCGGGCCGGTTTCTTTACAATCTGCCGTCCTGGTGGTCACAGCGCGTCATCTTGTGGGAATACCAGACCGCCAGCGGCACCTGGGCCGAGTTGATCTTGCCCGTCGCCGTGATGGCCAGCGCCATGCTGGCCACCTGGGTGCTGATCCGGCGCACCACGACCGGACGGCAGCTTTATGCCTTTGGCGACAACCCCGAAGGCGCGCGGCGGGCGGGAATTCCTATCGGGCTGATGCAGGCGATTGCCTTTGGCTGGTGTGGGATGATGGCCGGGATCGGCGGGCTGATGCAGGCACATATCACCAAGGAAGTCATCCCCAACGCCCTGATCGGGCGCGAGCTGGAGGTGCTGGCCGCCGTCGTGCTGGGCGGCGCTCGGCTGGGCGGCGGGCGCGGGTCGGTGCTGGGCTGTTTCCTTGGCGTCTTGCTGGTGGCGATCACCCAGAACGGGCTGAACCTGCTGGGCGTGTCGCCCTATGCCTTCAAGATGGTGGTCGGCATCATCATTCTGCTGGCGATCTCCACCTCGAATCTTGACCCCGCCAAATGGTTCGAAACCCGCAAGGAGGACCGCAAATGACCGCGCTTTACCGCCGTGCCGTTGCCGCCTTCGGCCCCGAGGTGCCGGGCCTGCTGGGCTTTCTGGCGCTGGTGCTTCTGGTCTTCGGCTTGGCTGCTCCACGGTTCCTGACCGGGGCCAACTTTGGCTCTGTCGCCTTTCAGCTGCCGGAACTTGGCCTGCTGACGCTGGCCATGCTGATGCCGATCATCTCGGGCGGGTTCAATCTGGCGATCATCTATACGGCCAACATGGCGGGGCTGACGCTGGCCTATGTGCTGAACCAGTATGGCGGCGTTGATGCGGGCATCTGGCCCTTCATCGTTGGCACCGTACTGGCGCTGGGGGTGGGGGCATTGTCGGGGGCGGTGATGGGGGCCGTCATCGCCTATATCGGCGCGCATCCGATCCTTGTGTCCCTGGCGATGATGATCTTTCTGCGGGGCCTCGGCGAATTTCTGACCAAGGGCGGCGACATTTCCGGCTTTCCGCAGTGGATGGCGGTACTGGGGCATGGCACGGTCTGGGGAATTCCGGTGCCGCTGATCCTGTTTCTGGCCTGCGCCGTGGTGTGGCACATCATCCTGAACCGCACCCGGCATGGGTTTTCGGTGCGGATGGTGGGGTCGAACATCCGCGCCGCCGCCTATTCCGGCATCCATACCAAGCGCACGCTGGTGCTGATCTACACGCTGTCGGGCGTGATGTGCGCGGTTGCGGGCATCCTGATGCTGTCGCGCTTCAACTCGGTCCGCGTCGGCCATGGCGAGGCGCTTTTGCTGGTCACGGTACTGGCCTGTTTTCTGGGCGGCGTCGATCCGTTCGGCGGCTTTGGCCGCGTACTGCCGGTCGTGATCGCCCTGATCGTGCTGCAAGTGCTGTCATCGGGGCTCAACCTTCTGGGGGCCAACCAGCATCTTTCCACCGCCGTCTGGGGCCTGTTCCTTGTCGGCGTGATGATCCTGCGCTGGGGCGCAGGGCGGCTATCTGAACGAAAGAAAAGGAGTTGAGCATGGAAGGTTTTGGCGTTCACACTAGCATGTGGACCATGCATTGGGACCGGGCAGGGGCGGAAAGGACCATTCCCGCTGCGGCCGCCTACAAGATGGATTTCATCGAGATTGCGCTTTTGAACACCGCCATCGTCGATGCGCCGCACACCCGTGCGCTGCTCGAAAAGCACAACTTACGCGCGGTCTGCTCGCTGGGTCTGCCGCAGGAGAACTGGGCTTCGGTCAACCCCGACGGGGCCATCGAGCAGCTTTGCCGCAGCCTGGACAAGGCTGCCGAAATGGGGGCCGAGGCGTTGTCGGGCGTGACCTATGGCGGCATCGGTGAACGCACGGGACTGCCGCCCACGATGGCCGAATATGACAACATCGCCAAGGCGTTGACGGCAGCGGCCAAGCACGCGAAAAAGCTGGGGATCGCCTTCGGCATCGAGCCGGTGAACCGCTATGAAAACCACCTGATCAACACCGGCTGGCAGGCGAAATGGATGATTGAAAAGGTCGGCGCCGACAACATCTTCATCCACCTTGATACCTATCACATGAACATCGAGGAGAAGGGTGCGGGCAACGGCATTCTCGATGCGCGCGACCATCTGCGGTATATCCACTTGTCGGAATCTGACCGTGGCACTCCGGGCGAAGGCACCTGCGACTGGGATGAGGTCTACGCCACCTTGGCCGCCATAGGCTTCAAGGGCGGGCTGGCGATGGAAAGTTTCATCAACATGCCGCCCGAAGTGGGATACGGCCTTGCGGT
>CAIXBE010000479.1 GCA_903917595.1 uncultured Rhodobacterales bacterium | reverse complement strand
CTTTGCCACTGGCAGAAAGAGTTGGCTGTTCAGCGACACCGTAGCAGGCGCCAAGGCCAGCGCCGTCATCTACAGCCTGATGCTGACATGCCACGCCTGTGGCGTCGAGCCGTTGGCCTGGTTGCACCACGTCCTCACCGAATTACCGCAACGCGTCGCAGAGGCCGATATCTCTGATCTGCTGCCCTTCAACTTCCCCAAAACGGTCGCCGCAGTCTGAGACTGCGTATTCCGGAACATGCGCCCACCCATTCCGACAACATTCGCCCACTTGTTCCGGGGTATTCGCCCACCAGTGACGCGTTGCCTTAAGGCAGCGTGTTTCGGGTATCAGGTTTGAGGCATTTCGTCATCCATTTTGGTGGTGGTTTTCCGCATGGATTGTCCCTCAAGCTCGATGCGGTATGCGTTGTGGATTATGCGATCCAAAATGGCGTCGGCGAACGTCGGCTCGCCGATGACGTCGTGCCACGCTTTGATGGGCAACTGGCTGGTGATCATGGTTGAGCCGCGGCCGTATCGTTCTTCGACAATCTCCATCAGATCGCGGCGCTGCGTGGCGGTGAGCCGGTCTGGCCCCCAGTCATCAAGGATCAGCAACTGAGCTTTGGTGATGCTGCGGAACAAGCGCGGGAAGCGACCATCACCATGGGCCAGTTCCAGCTCTTCGAACAGGCGCGGCATTCGTTTGTAGACCACGGTTACGCCGTCGCGACAGGCCGCTTGCGCCAGGGCACACCCAAGCCAGGTCTTGCCGACCCCACAGGGCCCGGTGATGATCAGGCCGCGCTTGTCGGTGATCCACCTGCCCGTGAGGAGGCTTTGGAACAGCGCCTTGTCGAGGCCGCGCCGGGCGCGGTAATCGACATCTTCCGGGCAGGCGCCCACATGGCGCAGCCGGGCCGAGCGCATGCGGGCCTCGAAGCGCTTGGTCTCACGGCTGGCGACTTCGCGGTCAACCAGCAGGCCAAGCCACTCGGCGTGGCTGAGATCGGCAGCAGCGTCCTGAGCCTGGAGGTCCGCGAAGGCTTCGGCCATACCGTCAAGCCGCAGGGCCTTCAGGTGATCGAGGGTCGGGTGGTCGAGCATAGAGTTTCCTTTCAATGGAAGTAATCGGCGCCACGGATGTTGGTGTGGGTGATGGCAGGCTCGTCCGTGGCGCGGGTGCGGGGCCTGCTGTCCAGCCCATTCTTCAGAATGGATTGGACCGACGAATAGGAACACGCGTTGATTTCGAGCGCCCTTCGGCAGGCAGCATCGAGGCGGTCCCGACCGAACTTGTCGGCCAGCCGGATCACGCCCAGACAGGTGCGATAGCCCTGTTCAGGGTGCTTGCGATCACGCATCACGACCTCGGCGAAGATGGCGACGTTGGGCCCGACACGGGCGGCCCGGGCATGGATGCGCTGTGGGGTCCAGTCCTCGCGGAACCTGTGGTGCGCGGGCATGTGATCGCGCTGCGTGGAATGCTGCCCGTTGCCGGAGGTGCGCACATGCGAGGCGACGCGCTGCCCGATATGGAAGACTTCGATCGTCCGGGCGGTGATACGTGCCCACAGCTCTTTCTTCAGCAATTGATGAGGCACGGAGTAATAATGCCTCTCGATCGCGATGTGGTAATCGAGCCCGGCGCGGCACTTCTTCCATTCGGCATAGACATAAAGCGCCACCGGCAACGGCTTCAGGACGGGCTTGTCCAGCCCCTCGAACAGCTGTCTGCGGCTGGCGCCGAGATG
>CAIXBE010000478.1 GCA_903917595.1 uncultured Rhodobacterales bacterium | reverse complement strand
GTTTGCCACTTCGACGATCTGGACCGACGGCACGGCCACCTATTCCGGTGTCCTTCTACGCGACTTTTTGCTGGCGGTGGGCGCGACCGGCGACACTGTCACGCTGACGGCACTGAACGACTACCAGATCACCATTCCCGCCGCCGATGCGCTGGAAGACGGCCCGCTGCTGGCCTACCTTTCCGACGGAAAGCCGATGTCGGTGCGCGACAAAGGGCCGGTCTGGCTGATATATCCTTTTGACGATGACCCCGCCTACCAGAACGAGCAAACATTCTCCCGCTCGATCTGGCAACTTAACCGGATCGAGATCGCAGACTGACAACATCAGCTAACCTTCTTTGGTATCTACGGATATATCCGCAATTTCGCTTGCTGCGGCTTGTGATGCTTGTCCTGATAGGGCTGTCATTTCTGATTGTTCTTGGGCTGGTGGTGCAGCTTCGGGAAGAACTGCGACAGTTGCAGCAAGACCCCGCCGACAACCTGCATTGGAATGTTACCCAACTGGATCTGGAAGCGGTCCGGCTTGAGGCTGAGGTACGGCTGGCCCTTGCCGTGCCTTCGGAAGACCTGTCCGCGCTTCGGACCAGCTTTGACCTTTTTTACAGCCGCGCCGTCGGAAAGATGATGGACGGCGCGATGATTGCCCAGTTGGGTCTGACAGATACAGTAGGACCGGTAAAAGCCCGGATGCGGGATTTCGTCTTTGGAACTGCGCCGCTGATCGACGCAGACGACACGACCCTGCGCGCGGCATTGCCGGAAATCGCGCTGACGATTTCCGCCCTGCGGCAGGACCTTCGCGTCATGGCAATCAAGATCATCGAAGCATATGGCCGCACACAGGACGCCCGCCGCGCCAGCCTGAACCAGATTCTGCGGGAAATCGGTTTGGCCACTATTGCGTTGATCACGCTGCTTGTGGCGCTTTTGGCGATGGTGCTGGCGATGAACCGGCAGACAGACCGCCGCACACGCGATGTCCAGCGCATCACCGCGCGGCTGGGGGCAACGGTCGACACGGCACTTGACGCCGTGGTGGTGGCTGGATTTAACGGGCGGGTGATGGACTTCAACCCTGCGGCCGAGACGATCTTCGGCTATTCCCGCGAAGAGGCCGTGGGCCAATATCTGTCGCAACTGATCGTCCCGCCACAACATCGCGCCGCGCATATTGCCGGGATGGAGCGGTTCAGGGCAACCGGTGTCACCCATGTCGTCGGCGCCGGGCGCATCCAGATCACGGCGGTCCGCAAGTCGGGTGAGGAGTTCCCGGTCGAACTTTCCATCACCAGCGGCGAAGGGCCCGACGGCACGATCTTCATCGCCTATCTGCGCGACATCTCGGCCCGAAAACAGACCGAAGCCTCGCTTGTCGCTGCGCGCGACGAATCACAGGCGGCCTCGCGAACCAAGACAGACTTTATCGCCGTGATGAGCCATGAGATGCGCACGCCGCTTAACGGGGTTATCGGGGCGCTTGAAATTCTGGGCCGTACGCCCCTTGATCCCAAGCAGGACCGGTTCCTGAAGCTTGCGCGATCTTCAGCCAAGCAACTGTTGCACCATGTCAACGACGTGCTTGAGATCAGCCGCATCGACTCGGGCCATGCCAGATTGCTGGAAGATCGGTTCGACATGCCCGCGCTTGTCGCCACCCTTGTCGACCCGCTGCGCCCGGCGGCGGCAGAAAACGACACGGTGATCAAGGTCAGGATGCTGAACGATTTTCCCCCGTTGATGGGTGATCCGTTCCGCATCGGGCAAATCCTGCAGAACTTCATCACGAATGCGATCAAATTCACCAAGCATGGCACCATCACCGTCGAGGCCGAAGTGCAGCAGACCAATGGTTCGCGGGTCGAGGTCGAGTTGCGGGTGATCGATACCGGCATCGGCATCGCCGAAGCAGACCAAAGCCGGATTTTCGATGAATTCGTGATGGTCGATCCGACCCATGGCCGCACTGTCGGTGGCACCGGGCTGGGCCTTGCCATCACGCGCCGGCTGGCGCGCGCGATGGCGGGCGAAGTCGGTGTGGAAAGTGAACCGGGTGAAGGAAGCTGTTTCTGGCTGAGTCTCAGTTTGCCGTCGGCCGTCGGTCCGGTCGATATGCCCGGAACGGACCCTGCCGTCCGCTCCGCACCCGCCCTGCCGTCGCTGGACGTTCTTGTTGTCGAGGACAACTTGACCAACCGGATCGTGCTGGAGGAAATGCTGCACCACCTTGGCCAAAGGGTTACCTTGGCTGTTGATGGTGCCGACGGGGTTGAAAAGGCTGGGATGACGCCATTCGACATGATCCTGATGGACCTGTCCATGCCGCAAATGGACGGGTGGACCGCGGTCAAATTGATCCGTTCGGGCGGTGGCGCATCGAAGGACAGCCCCATCCTTGCCGTCACAGCACAAGCCCAGCCCGACCAGATAGACCGCTTTGCTGAAGCCGGGTTCGACGGCTGGCTTACCAAACCGCTGTCTTCCGCCAGGCTGACCGAGGCTCTGCAAACCGGTCGTGCGGGCTGGGCGGCAGAGCCTGACGCACCACAGGCCGGTGACGCTGCGCAGGCGTTTCTGGACACGGAAAGGCTGGATGACTTGCGGCGGATTGCCGACAAGGCCCGGATGCAAGGCATTCTGCAAGAGTTCCACGCTGACATGGAAAAGATTCTGGCCGCCCTTCAGGACACTGTCGAAACAGCACCGGCAGAGGACCTGGCCGCAATACTGCACGCGGGTGTCGGCGCTGCGGCCGTTGTAGGTGCCGGGCGGCTAAGCCGCGACCTTGCCAGACTGGAAGCCGCCTGCCTTGCCGGAGACATGACGACATTGCGAACCTCGCAC
>CAIXBE010000477.1 GCA_903917595.1 uncultured Rhodobacterales bacterium | reverse complement strand
GGGAACAGGCCGAAATTGACGTTCATCGGCTGGAAGGTCTTCGCCTCGGCCCCGCCGGTGATATGGGTGACGAGGGCGCCCATGGCGGTATCGGGCGGCGGCGGCGGCAGTTTATGGCCCAGGATCTCGGCGGCGGCCATCCGCCCCGCCAGCAGGCCCATCGCGGCGCTTTCGACATAGCCCTCCACGCCGGTCACCTGGCCCGCAAAGCGCAGATTGGGGCGCGAGCGCAGGCGCATCTGGTCATCCAGCAGCGTGGGAGAGTTCAGGAAGGTGTTGCGGTGAATGCCGCCAAGACGCGCGAACGAGGCCTCGTGCAAGCCGGGGATCATTTTCAGAACAGTGGCTTGCGCGCCATACTTCATCTTCGTCTGAAAGCCGACGATATTGTAGAGCGTGCCCAGTTTGTTGTCGCGGCGCAATTGCACCACCGCATAGGGCTTTACATCGGGCCGGTGGGCATTGGTCAGCCCGACCGGTTTCATCGGACCAAAGCGCAGGGTTTCGCGACCGCGTTCCGCCATGACCTCGATTGGCAGGCAGCCGTCGAAATAGCCGGCCGTCTCGCCTTCGTGGAACTCAGTTTTCTCGGCGGCCAGAAGCGCGTCGATGAAGGCCTCGTACTGATCCTTCGTCATCGGGCAGTTCATATAGGCGGTCTGTTCTTCCGGCGTTTCGCCCTTGTCATAGCGCGACTGCATCCAGGCCACAGACATGTCCACGCTTTCGGCATAGACGATGGGCGCAATGGCGTCGAAGAAGGCCAGCGCCTCGGCCCCGGTTTCGGCACGGATCGCCTGACCCAGTGCGGCAGAGGTCAGCGGCCCTGTGGCAATGATCCAGTGGCCGTCTGAAGGAAGATCGGTAACCTCTTCGTATGTCGAAGAAATCAGCGGATGCGCCTGCAGGCGTGCCGTCACCGCTTCGGCGAAAGGATCCCGGTCCACGGCCAGCGCGCCCCCGGCTGGCAGGCGGTGCGCCGTGGCCATTTCCATGATCAGCCCGCCCGCCGCGCGCATTTCCCAATGCAGCAGCCCGACCGCGTTGCGTTCGTCATCATCCGAGCGGAACGAGTTGGAACAGACCATTTCCGCGAAATGTCCCGTTCGGTGGGCGAAGGTGCCAACCTTGGGGCGCATTTCATGAATCACCACAGGCACGCCCATTTGCGCGGCCTGCCAGGCGGCTTCCGATCCGGCCATTCCGCCGCCGACGATATGCAAGGTCTGGGTCATAGATTGCGTTTAAGCCATGCCGGGACGCAGGGAAAGACCCTGACGTCAGGGATCAAGCGCGGCAAAAAGCGCAGCCCGCTCACGGGCCACGAAGGCATCTGCTTCGGGGCTTTCCAGTCTTCCGGAAAATCGCCCAAGCCGCTGGGCTGCTTCGAAAAACCCAGGCGCCGGAAGACCGCCGCGCAGCTTGCCTTCGCACAGGGCGGCGCGGAAGGGACAGGCTGCGGCGGCATCTTCGGCCATCAGCGCTTCCAAAGCTTCGGTCAGGCGGTGGATGCTGCCCGGCCCCGGAATGGCAAGACGGCGCGCCAGCGCGCCGTAGCCGATCGTTTCGCGGCGCCTGGCAAGCTCGGCCAGCTCCGCCGCCAGCGCCGCTGACAGTGTCACGCCTCGTCGTCGCCCTGATCGGCGATGCGCGCAACCGAGACAACGTCCTCGCCCGCCCCGGTGTCGAACACCTTGACGCCGCCGGCAGAGCGGGACCGGAACGAGATGCCCTCCACCGGGCAGCGGATCGACTGGCCGGTCGAGGTGGCCAGCATCACCTGCTCGCTGCGCTCCACCGGGAAGCAGGCAATCAGTGTGCCGCCGCGCGACCCTGTCGACATCGCTTTCACGCCTTGGCCCCCGCGCCCGCGCACCGGATAGTCATGCGAGGACGACAGTTTTCCCAGCCCGCTGGCGGTGATCGTCAGGATCAGGTCTTCGGCCGCCGACATTTCGGCGAACCGGTCCAGCGACAGCTGGCCCGCCTCGACCGCATCCTCGTCTTCATCCGCCTCGGCCCCGTCATCCAGCGCGCCTTCCTGGGCGCGGCGCATCTTGAGATAGGCCGCGCGTTCGTCTGGCGAGGCCTCAAAGTGCCGGATCACCGACATCGACACCACGCGGTCGCCGTCCGACAGGCGCACGCCGCGTACCCCGGTGGAATCGCGGCCCTTGAAGACGCGCACGTCGGTGGTGGGGAAGCGGATGGCGCGGCCGAGGGCGGTGACGAGCATCACATCATCGGTGTCGTCGCAGATGGCGGCGTTCACGAGGGTGACGCCTTCGGGCAGGTTCATCGCGATCTTGCCGTTGCGTTTGACGTTCACGAAATCGCTGAGGTCGTTCTGGCGCACATCGCCGTCGGAGGTCGCGAAGACGATTTGCAGGCTGTCCCATTCCGCTTCGGGCGCATCGACGGGCATCAGGGCGGCGATGGAGATGCCGGTTTCGATGGGCAGGATGTTGACCATCGCCTTGCCACGGGCGTTGCGGCCGGCCAGGGGCAGTCGCCAGGTTTTCAGTTTGAAGACCATGCCGTCGGTGGTGAAGAACAGAAGGTTGGTGTGGGTGTTGACGACGAAAAGGGTGGTGACGACGTCATCCTCTTTGGTGGCCATGGAGGCCAGGCCCTTGCCACCGCGGTTTTGGGCGCGGAATTCGGCGAGCGGGGTGCGTTTTATGTAGCCGCCGGAGGTGATGGTGACGACCATATCCTCGCGCTCGATCAGGTCTTCATCCTCCATATCGCCGGACCAGTCGACGATTTCGGTGCGGCGGGGGACGGCGAAGGCGGCTTTGACCTCGCGCAGCTCGTCGCTGATGATGGTCATGATGCGGTCGCGGGAG
Source organism: uncultured Rhodobacterales bacterium (assembly GCA_903917595.1). GTDB lineage: Bacteria > Pseudomonadota > Alphaproteobacteria > Rhodobacterales > Rhodobacteraceae > Tabrizicola > Tabrizicola rara. The sequence goes on along the minus strand of CAIXBE010000477.1, from coordinate 894 downwards.
GAGAGGATGTCGAGGTAATCCTTGATCTTGGCGGCCAGTTCTTCGAGTTCGTCGGTGACTTCCTTGACGCCCAAAGCGGTCAGGCGTTGCAGGCGCAGTTCCAGGATGGCGCGGGCCTGGAGTTCGGAGAGGTTATAGGTGCCGTCGTCGTTGACGGTGTGGCTGGGGTCGTCGATCAGCTTGATATAGCCGATGATGTCATGGGCGGGCCAGCGGCGGGTCATCAGCTTTTCGCGGGCTTCCGCTGCATCGGCAGAGGCGCGGATGGTGCGGACGATTTCATCGACGTTCGAGACGGCGACGGCGAGGCCGCACAGGATGTGGCTGCGTTCGCGGGCCTTTCTGAGTTCAAAGGCGGTGCGGCGGGCGACGATATCCTCGCGGAAGGTGATGAAATGGGTGAGGAAATCGCGGAGCGTCAGGGTTTCGGGGCGGCCGCCGTTCAGGGCCAGCATGTTGCAGGCAAAGCTGATCTGCATGGGGGAGAAGCGGTAAAGCTGGTTCAGGACGACATCGGGCGTCGCGTCGCGTTTCAGTTCGATGACCACGCGGACGCCAATGCGGTCGCTCTCGTCCTGGACATGGGCGATGCCTTCGATCTTTTTCTCGCGCACCTGTTCTGCGATGATTTCGATCATTCGGGCCTTGTTCACCTGATAGGGAACTTCGTCGATGATGATGGCAAAGCGGTCCTTGCGGATTTCCTCGATCCGGGTCTTGGCGCGGACGATGATGGAGCCGCGCCCCTCAAGATAGGCTTTGCGGGCGCCAGAGCGGCCTAGGATCGTGGCGCCGGTCGGGAAATCGGGGGCGGGGATGAAGTCCATCAGGGCTTCGGTCGAGAGGTCGGGGTTTTCGATCAGGGCGAGGGTGCCGTCGATGACTTCACCGAGG
>CAIXBE010000476.1 GCA_903917595.1 uncultured Rhodobacterales bacterium | reverse complement strand
GAACCTTCAGATAAAGTTCCACGGTGTAGATCTCCAAGCCCTCCATGCTGCTGCACGAAGAGCAAAGTGGCCGGTTTTTATGCCGCCCGAAGCAGGATTATCCCGCCGCTACCGTGGCCGAGTTTTGCACCGCCGTTCTCAGTTCTTGAACCTTTTTTCCATGCGGACCGCACTCCAGCATCTCTCGAACGGATCGCGCATAAGGAAGACGACGCGAAGCTTTGCGTCGATCAGGTGCAGCACCTCGCGCACACGGGTCCAGTCGTCTGACGAGAGCGCCGAGTAAGACGGCGTAATGTCACCGGCCAGGCGACAGCCGCTGTCTAGTAAAGTGTTGAAGTAGTAAGCGTAATAGCCGGATTCGTTCTGCATCCTGTAACGAATGGCTGCATCAGTCACACCGTCTTGGACCATCGCTGCCGTCACACGCAGCTTTTTGAACAGGTCAGAGGAAAGCACGTCCCAGATATGGTATTCTTTCCTGACGCCAAAGTTCACCTTCGGAACCGCAGCAAGCGTTTGGTGCAGCCAAGTTGTTCCAGCCTTCTGCGCCCCGACTCCAAGCAGAAACGTTCTATCCACGCGCGCCTCAAAACTCTGCCCCAAGCTGAGTTCCTTTCTATGGCGGCGCTTGGCAAAGTGCCATGGCCCTCCGGGGGCCCAATCCGAGGTCCCCGCGCCCAACGGGCGAGCCCCCTCGATTTGGCGCTGCACACCAATCAAGAAATTGTGCTCTCTGCCGAAGTGGCGATGTCGTGCACTTCAGAAAGGCGTGTTGCAAGGCAACCGCTGCGTGGCCTTGATGCGTTTTCCGCGCGCCGACCCGCACCGCCAATAAGTATGCTGTTTGCGCATAGCAGACCTTCAAGACCTTGCAGCGAGCGACAGCTTCCCGCCCTAAGTCCCGCGTGAGGAGCACTTGATGTTCCAAGCGCGGCAGTTGACTGCTTGCCTCCTGCTCAGATTTCTCACCTCCCTCGTTTGTCTGCCACCGACCAAACCACCGACCCAATGGTCAGCAGCGCACCGATCAGCGGCTCCACGTCCGATGCCTGGACCAGGCCTTTGGCGACCAGCGCGGTGCCAGCCACGGTCAGGATTTGGCGGATGAGGGCGAGGATTGCAGGTTTCAGCATGTTGTTCTCCAGTTCAGATTTCATTGGTGGTTGCGAGGAATTCGCCCGCCTTCATGGTCGGCAGGCGTTGGGGGCGGGGTGGATAGGCTGCGGGCCAACGCGCGCCCAGAAGGCGTGACTTGGTGATGCGGGCGATGGTGACGGCGTCGGATTGGTTGCCGCCCAGCACGTAGAAATGCGTGTCATCCTGGCCGACCGCGAAGCCGACGTGGCCGCCGGAACCGCGTTCGAAAATCAGCACCGCACCGGTGACGGGCTTGGTCTCCTGCCCGAACAGCAGCCAGTTGCGCGCCCAATAGGGATTGGTGCCCAGCGCGCCGAGAAGCGGCTCATCCGGCAGGGCCATGCGGATGCACGTCTCCACGAAGTCGCCGCACCACGGGTTCTTGCTGGGGTCGCCCAAGGTGCGGCCGTCACGTTTCAGCCAGTCCATCAGCCAGTTGCGGTCACGCGCTTCATTGCGGCCCAGCGCGGTTTTCGCCTCGGTGATCCACGGCAGCGGGCCGGGTGGAGCCAAGGCGACCGAACGTCCATTTGCGGACAGCAATTGCTTCAGCGCCCGTGCGGTGCGGACACCCCATTGGCCGTCGATGGCACCCGGGCTGTGGCCAAGTTTGTCCAACCCGCTCTGGATCAGGCGGATCGCGTCGGTTTGGTCGGTGGACATGAAAACGCTCCTCTTTCCCGGCGTCGGGCAACAAAAAACCCGCCTCTGGGGCGGGTGGGGTGGGTCGACGAGGTGGTTCGGTGATTGTCAGTCGGTGCGGCCGCGCTGGAAGGCGTCGAACATCAAATCACGCATGGCGCGGATGTCGGTCTCGATGCGGTCGAGCCGGTCGGCG
>CAIXBE010000475.1 GCA_903917595.1 uncultured Rhodobacterales bacterium | reverse complement strand
GACCGAAGAAGTTCGTAGGCCAATATCGACATTTCCAGCACCGATGCCGCGCCAAGGTTGTTCAACAGCGCGACATAGGACGCCTCATTGGCTTTGTCGGTCAGCTTGTCGATCATTGCCGCCATCGCCTGTTCGGCGTCGGTAAAGTCGATCTGCTGGACCCCCGGCTCGCCATGGATGCCCAGACCCAGTTCGGCCTTGCCCTTGGCGATGCGGTCTTCCTTGGCCGAGCCAGGTACTGTGCACGTGTCAAGGGACATGCCGATCGACCGTGTCCCCGCGATCACCCGTTCGGCGGCGCTGGTCACACTGGCAAGGTCGTGGCCCTTTTCGGCAAGGTCCCCGGCGATCTTGTGGACAAACAGCGTTCCGGCGAGCCCGCGTGATTGCGGCAGGTGCGGCAGGGCAATGTCATCATCGACGATCACCATGCTGACCTTATGGCCGAAGGCGCGGGCGCGTTCGGCGGCAAGGCCAAAATTCAGCCGGTCGCCGGTATAGTTCTTCACCACCAGAAGGCAGCCCGCAGGTCCGGTCACCGCCAAGATCCCGGCCAGAACCGCATCGACGGACGGAGAGGCGAACACATCGCCGCACACCGCTGCCGTCAGCATGCCCGGCCCGACAAAGCCGGCATGTGCCGGCTCGTGCCCCGATCCGCCACCCGACACCAGCGCCACGCGCGACTTGTCCCAATCAGCCCGCAAGACCACCCGAATGTGTGGGTATCCGTCCAGTCGTACAAGTCGCCCGCCCGAGGCCATGATGGTGCCGTCAATCGCCTCGGTGACGATGTTTTCGCGCTTGTTCATGAATTGCGTCATCTTGGGCTCCTTACAGAATGCGTGCGCCGGTGGCGTCAAAATAGAAGGGGTGCTGCGGCTGGATCTTCACGATGTCACCGGCCTGCAGCGTGGTATGCGCATCGGTGACCGTGATCAGATCGTGATGGTTAAACGACAGATGCAGCCGGGTCTGGTCGCCGAGGTGTTCGACCCGTTTGACCAGACTGTCCTGGCCCTCGCCCTGCCGTATCTGTTCCGGACGCAGTCCGATCTTTGTCGCGGCGGGCGGTGCGGGCCCGAACAGGTCGGCGGGCAGGATATTGATATGCGGTTGGCCCAGTCGCCCGGCTGCATAGATGCTGACGGGGTTTTCATAAATCTCGCGTGGGGTGCCGAACTGCACCAGACGGCCATGGTCCAGCACACCGACATGGGTGGCCATCGTCATCGCTTCGACCTGATCATGGGTAACATAAAGGAATGTAGCGCCCAGATTGGCCTGAATGTTCTTCAGTTCGATGCGCAGGTCCGCGCGCAGTTTGGCGTCAAGCGAGGACAGGGGTTCGTCCATCAGGTAGACGGCCGGGTTGCGCACCAGCGCGCGACCGATCGACACGCGCTGCATCTCTCCGCCTGACAGGGCTGTCGCCTTGTTTTCCAGCTTGTGCGAAATCTGCAGGACCTCGGCAACCTCGGCGACTTTGCGGGTGATTTCCGCCCGCGGCGTGCGCAAAAGCGGGGATTTCAGGGGAAACTCCATATTCTCGCGCACGGTCAGGTGCGGATAAAGCGAGTATTGCTGGAACACCATCGCGACATTGCGTTGGGCAGGCGTCAGCCCGCGCACCGGCTGGCCGCCGATGAACACCTCGCCCATATCGGGCTTGTCCAATCCCGAAACCATGCGCAGCAACGTGGTCTTGCCCGCCCCGGTGGGGCCCAGAAGCACCACGAAAGATCCGTCCGGCACGGTGATCGACATCTCCTGCAGCGCGGTGGTCGCACCGAAGGACTTGGTCACCCCATGCAAGCGTACTTCAGCCATGGTTCAGCACCTTTTGGTTTGCTGTCGAGATCAGCGCATGACCGTTAGCCGCGAAAAGCGTGATCGAGCGGCGGTCGAACCGCAGCCCGGTGGTATCGCCGATCCGGACCGGAGTTTGCGACCCGGTGCGCGCCTTGATCTGGCCATGGGCGCTGTCAAGCGTGATGATCTGCGTAGTGCCCAGATACTCCGAGGCGACAATACGTCCGCGAAACTCGGCTGCATCATCCAGATGCACATGTTCGGGGCGCACACCAAGCGTCAGGCTGCCGTCGGCACCACTGAGCATTTCGGGGACGGCGATTTGCGTGCCTGAAAGGGTGACGGTGTCAGACCCATTGCCGACCATCCCGTCGAAAGCCAGCAGGTTCATGGCGGGCGACCCGATGAACCTTGCGACAAAGGTCGTGGCGGGCCAGTCATAGATCTGTTGCGGTCGGCCAAACTGTTCGACAACGCCGTGGTTCATCACCACGATCTTGTCGCCCATCTGCATCGCCTCCAGCTGGTCATGGGTCACATAGACCGTGGTTGCGCCCATCCGGTCATGCAGGGCGCGCAACTCTCCGGCCATGCGTTCGCGAAACTCGGCATCCAGTGCGCCCAAGGGTTCGTCCATCAGAAAGCAGGCAGGATCGCGCACGATGGCACGACCAAGCGCTACGCGCTGGCGGTCGCCGCCGGACAGCCCGCCGACGGGCTTGTCGAGGATGTCGGTGATGCCCAGAATCTGCGCCACCTCGGCCACCTTGGCGCGCACCTGATCGCGAGGCATGCCCTGACTGATCAGTGGATACGAGATGTTCCGGCGCACGTTCATGTGCGGGTACAGGGCGAACATCTGGAACACGAAGGCGATGTCGCGCTGGCTGGCGGGCTTCTGGCTGACCTCTTCGCCGTTGATGTAAATCTCGCCCGAGGTTGGCAGTTCCAGCCCGGCGATCATCCGCAGCGTGGTGGTCTTGCCGCAGCCCGATGGCCCCAGCAGCATGAAAAACTCACCGTCCTCGATAGTGAAACTTGACGACTGGACGGCGGTGAAGGCGCCGAACTCCTTGCGGATGTTCTTGATGACGATCTGGGCCATGCCTCTACTCCGGGAAATGGCTGACGATGATGAACATGACGGTTCCGATCAGCGTCACGACGAAGGAGTAGGTGAACAGCACCATGGCAAAGGGTTGCATCAGCATGACCACGCCAAGCGCGATCAGGATGGTGGCGACCATTTCCCAGGGCCCACGGCGCAGGCGTAGCAAGCCGTTGATAAAGGTGTTCATTTGCGCACCGCCCCGAACGTGATCCCGCGCAAGAGGTGTTTGCGCAACAGGATGGTGAACACCATGATCGGCACCAGAAACAGCGTGGCTCCGGCGGCGACGGCGGGCCAGTCCTTGCCCCCCGCGCCAATGATTGTCGGGATGAAGGGTGGCGCGGTCTGGGCGGTGCCCGATGTCAGCAGGGCCGCAAAGGCGTATTCGTTCCACGCAAAGATCAGGCAGAAGATGGCCGTTGACGCGATGCCCGTAGCAGCCTGCGGCAGCACGACCTTGTAGAAGGCCTGAAACCGGGTGTAGCCGTCGATTAGCGCGGCCTCTTCGTATTCCACCGGAATCTCGTCGATAAAGCCTTTCAAAAGCCAGACCGACAGCGACAAATTGACCGCCGTATACAGCAGGATCATCCCTAGCCGCGTGTCGCTAAGGCCAAGCTCGCGGTACATCAGGAAGATCGGAATCGCGACCGCGATGGGGGGCATCATCCGGGTCGACAGGATGAAGAACAACAGGTCATCCTTCAGCGGCACCTTGAAGCGGCTGAACGCATAGGCCGCGATGGTGCCAAGGAACACCGACAGGAAGGTTGATCCAAAACCGATCACGACCGAGTTCATGAACCGCTCGCCATAGCGTGACGGACCGGTGATCACCATGTCGTAGCTGCGCACGATCTTGTCGTACCAGGTCGTTGGATCACCCAGCGCCGCAAGATCTTCGGGGGCCAGACGGGTGCGCGAGGTGAACAGGTTCACATAGCCTTCCAGCGACGGCGTGAACAGCAGCTTGGGCGGATAGGCAATGGCATCCGAGGGGGTCTTGAACCCGGTCGCGATGATCCAGATCAGCGGGATCAGGGTCAGGATTGCATAGCCGATGACCAGAATGCCTGCGATCCACTTTTGCCGGTTTGATGGTTCGGTGATGGAAAAGCTCATCTGTCTTTGACCTTGTTCAGGGCTTTCACATAGATCGAGGCCAGCCCGAAGACGGTCACGAACAGGATGACGGCATAGGCCGAGGCATAGCCGGTGCGCCATTTTTCAAAGGCTTCGCGCTTGAGGTCGATCGACGTGAGCAAAGTGGTCGACCCAGGCCCGCCCCCGGTCAGTTGCACGACAAGATCGAACATCTTGAAATTCTCGATCCCGCGAAACAGCACTGCCAGCATCAGGAACGGCAGCGCCATCGGGATGGTGATGGTCCAGAATTGTCGCCACTTGCTGGCCCGATCACACTCGGCCGCCTCATAGATGCTGGAGGGAATTGAACGCAACCCAGCCAAACAGATCAGCATCACAAAGGGCGTCCACATCCAGGTATCGACGATCACGATGGCCCAGGGCGCAAGCGCGACCTCACCAATCATCGAAAAGCTTGCGGGATCGGTGCCGGTCAGGAACTGAACGAAGTAATTGAACAGACCGATCTGCGGTTGATAGAGGAAGGTCCAGAAGTTGCCGACCACAGCGGGTGACAGCATCATCGGCAACACGATCAGTGTCGTCCAAAGGTCGTTGCCGCGAAATTTCTTGTTGATCAGGTAGGCAAGGGTAAAGCCGATCAGCACTTGCAGTAGGATCGTCCAGATCAGGAAATGCGCCGTGGCTTGCAGGGATGTCCAGGTGTCTTCGTCGGTCAGGATCTTCTGGTAGTTTTCGAACCAGATGAATTCGACTTCGTTGTTGGGCCGGTTGGTGCGAAAGTTGGTCATGCTTAGCCGGATCGTCCAGATCAGCGGAAAGATGTTGACCGCCAGCAGCAGAAAGATCGTCGGCGCGACGAACAACCACGCGATGGTTCGGTCGGACAGCCCCCGGATACGGTGAGCCAATCTTGGCGGCGTAGCGGCTGCTACGCGTTGGGCGATGGGATCGGTCATGGATTGAGCTTTCGCTTGGGCACAATTCGACAAGTGTGCGCGAGACCCGACTGGCCCTCAAGGGCCTCGCGCAGGTGCCGCCCGCCATGGGGAGATTTTGGCGAGCGGCAGTTCCGGTCAGTCCGAAGGGATCAGTATTTCCCTTCTTCCTCGAAGGTCTCGGTCCAGTCGGCCACCAACCCGTCAAGCGCTTCTTTCGCGGTGCCATTGCCGGCGACCACGTAGTCGTGGAACCGTTCCTGCGATGCCTGCAGAAGGGTCGCATATGCAGGCTCGGCCCAGAAGTCCTTAACGATGGCCATGCTGTCCAGGAACGTCTGCGCGTAGGGCGCGCTGGCGACAAAGCCAGGATCCTCGACCACGGCGCGCAACGCCGAGAAACCGCCCAGTTTCCACCACTTGGCCTGCACTTCAGGCTGCGCGAACCATTTGATGTAGGTCAGCGCCGCTTCCTGCTTGTCCGACGCCGCAACGACGGAAATCCCTTGCCCGCCCAGTTGTGCGAACTTGTCGCCGTCGGGGCCAGCGGGGTTGGCGAAGTAGCCGGTCACATCGCCGCCAACGGTGGCATCGGTGTCAAAGCCGGGCCAGGTAAACGCAAAGTTCATCTGCAGGGCCACCTGCCCCGATTTGAACGCATCAACGCCTTCGCCCATATAGCTGTTGGACGAACCGGGCGGGGTGCAGCAATCATACAGCGCCTTGTAATACTCAAGGCCCGCGATGGCCCCGTCAGAGTTCACAAAGCCTTCCATGTCATAGGGCTTGTCGGGGTTGTCGTATTTGAACCCGAAGCCGTAAAGCGTGTTCATCGCCCCCATGGTGATGCCTTCGGACCCGCGCTCGGTGTAGATCGACGCGCCGTAGACGGTCTTGCCGTCGATGTCGCGACCCTGGAAGAACTTCGCGATGTCCATCAATTCAGCATAGGTCGCAGGCACGGCCAGATCGCGGCCATACTCGGCCTTGAACGCCTCCTGAATTTCCGGACGCGCGAACCAGTCCTTGCGATAAGTCCAGCCGACCACGTCACCAAAGGCTGGCAGCGACCAGTAGTTGGGCGTGCCCTTGGGCCATTCGGAATAGCCGGTCACGGTGGCGGGGATGAAGGCATCCATCGAGATGCCATTGGCGTCAAAGAAGTCGTTCAGCTTGACGTATTGGCCGTTCTCGGCCGCGCCGCCGATCCACTGGCTGTCACCGATCATCAGGTCGCAGAGTTTGCCGCCCGAGTTCAGCTCGTTCAGCATCCGTGAGGCGAATTCGGTCCACGGAACGAATTCGAAAGACATCTTGTTGCCCGACTCGGCCTCATATTCCTTGCTGAGTTCGACCAGCGCGTTTGCCGGGTCCCATGCGGCCCAGCACAGCGTAAGGTCTTCGGCCTGCGCCGAACTGACGCCCGCCGCAATGGCCAGGGACGCCGACGTAAACAACAGCTTCGCGTTCATTGCTATTTCCTCCCGGTTGCAGGCCACGGCCTCCTCGCCACGACTCCTTGCTGGTCAAAGGCTATTTGAGGTGCGCACCTCATTGCAAGCATTTTCTGAGGTGCGCACCTCAAATCAGTTGCAAGCGTTGGAAATTCTTGCAAAAATAAGAGTGTGAAAGGCGGGGAACCGATGCGGTCGACGACAAAAGACGTGGCGCTTGCGGCGGGGGTCAGTCTGGCAACGGTTGATCGTGTGCTGAACGATCGGACCGGCGTGCGCCATGCCACGGTTGACCGCGTCAACAAAGCCATTGAAAAGCTTGGGTTTACCCGGAACTTAGTCGCCGCCAACCTGGCGCGAGGGAAAAGCTATCGCTTTGTGTTCCTGTTGCCGCGAACCGGTGATCAGTTTCTAGAAGGGCTGATATCGCGAATCGCCGAAGCCAACCTCGCCTTCGCCGGTGAGATGGTGCATGCCGACGTCTTGCGCATCCATGAAAGCGATCCGCATCAGATCGCCAATCTTCTGGGCACGTTGGACCACGACCTGATTGACGGTGTGGCAATCATGGCGCCGGAATCGCCTCAGGTGCGGGATGCCAAAGCCCGTCTGGCCGAACGCGGTATCGACACGGTCAGCTTCATCGCCGGTCAGATCACCAGCGCGCATGACGATTTCGTCGGCATCGACAACCACGCGGCCGGTGCTACCGCCGGGCGCCTCATGGGGCGGTTTTCGGACCGCGCAGCGGGAAAGGTTCTGGTGATCGCCGAAACCATGCTTGCCCGCGACAGTCTGGAGCGGCGTCTTGGGTTCGATGAGGTCGTGAATGCCGACTACCCGCATCTATCGGTGCTGCCGTCGCTGGAAACCTATGGCGACAGGGAACGCACCAAGCGGGTTATTCGCACCTCTTTTGCCAGCCACGGCGACATTGCCGGGGTCTATATTCTTGGTTCCGAGGCACGCTTGCCGTTGGAAATCGCGCTTGGTGCCGCCACGTCGCGCAAACCGGTGGTCATCGCCCACGAACGAACCCCGTTCACCGAAGCGGCGCTGCAGTCAGGTCAGATAGACGCGCTGATCACTCAGGACCCCGGCCATCTGGTGCGCAGCGCCATCAGGATCCTGCGGGCCCGCAAGGATCGGCGGGAAATCCTCAGCTCTCAGGAAAAGATCAGGATCGAAATCCTGATCCGGGAAAACATCTGACCCAGACCCCAGGCAGAACAACGCCGCCTTAAACGTCTTCGCCCAGAACGTCCGCCTGATGCTGCCCTAACCGTGGCGCGGGACGGTCAAGGGTCAGCGAGGCCGCCGAAAAGCGCATCGGGCTGCGGACGCCTGCCAGCCCCTCGGGCGCGATCTGCATCCCGCGCGCCCGCACTTGGGGGTCGGCGAAGACCTCGGCCATGTCGTTGATCGGACCGGCCGGAACGCCCTCGGCCTCACAAGCGGCCAAAAGATCGGCCTTGGACCAGCCTTTGGTCGCGGCAGTGATCCGGTCGGTCATCGCGGCCCGGCTTGTCACCCGGTCGGCGTTGGTAAGATAGGCAGGGTCGGCGATCATGTCGTCCAGCCGCAGGATCCGGCAAAGCCGTTGAAACTGCCCGTCATTGCCGGTCGCCAGAATCAGCCAGCCATCCTTGCAGTCAAAGACCGCATAGGGCGCAAGGTTCGGATGCGCGTTGCCCATCAGGCCCGGCACCTTGCCAGACGCCAGATAGTTCATCGCCTGATTGGCCATCACGCTGGTCGCAACGTCCAGAAGCGCCATGTCGATCTGCTGCCCTTCGCCCGTCCGCCCGCGCTGAACCAGAGCCGCCAGAATCGCGGTCGCAGCATAGACCCCGGTGAAGATGTCGGTGACCGCGACGCCCACCTTTTGCGGCTGACCATCGGCGGGGCCGGTCACGCTCATCAGCCCGGACATGCCTTGAATGATGAAATCATAGCCCGCGCGGTGGGCATAGGGTCCGTCTTGACCGAAGCCGGTGATCGAACAATAGATCAGCCGGGGGTTCACCTTGCGCAGGCTTTCCCAATCCAGCCCGTATTTCGCCAGACCCCCAACCTTGAAATTCTCGATCACCACGTCGGCGTCGGCGACCAGACGGCGCACGACTTCCTGCCCTTCAGCGGTGCGAAAATCGCAGGTGATGGACCGCTTACCGCGATTGGTGGCGTGAAAATAGGCGGCAGTCTTTTCGCCCTCAGCCTCGATGAACGGAGGCCCCCAGCGGCGGGTATCATCGCCTTCGGGGGCCTCGACCTTGATCACGTCCGCACCCAGATCGGCCAGAGTCTGACCAGCCCAAGGACCAGCCAGAATCCGCGCCAGTTCGATGACACGGATGCCGTCCAGCGGTGCGGTCATGTTACTTGGCCAGCTCGGCGTCGAGGATCGCCGCAAGCTCTTCGTAGGTCATGTTCGAGTATTTGGTGCCGTTGACGATGATCGTCGGCGTGCCTTTGACGTCATCGGCGGCCATGTTCGCCTCGAACTGCGCGATCATCGCTTCGGCCTGACCCTGGTCGTCAAGGCAGGCGTCCAGCGCCGCCTGATCGACCCCGGCGGCAAGCCCGATGGCCTTGAGGTTTGCCACAACCTGCGCCGGGTCCTCGGACGCGGCCCATTCGGACTGCTTGGCAAACAGCATGTCATGAATCCCGAAATAGCGCATCTCGCCGCCGCAGCGGGCAACCATCGCGGCCCAAAGCCCGTAGCGGTCAAAATAAACCTCGCGCAGGGTGAAGTGGACCTTGCCGGTGTCGATGTAGTTCTTTTTCAGCTCGCCAAACACGGTTTCATGAAAGTGCGCGCAATGCGGGCAGGTATAGCTGGCGTATTCGACGATCTTGACCTTTGCGTCCGCCGCACCGATCGAGAAATCGCCTGGGGCTGCAGCAGGTGCCGCAACGTCTTCGGCCAAAGCCGGTGTCATGGCTGCGGTGGCAGCAGCGGCAAGGGCGATCATCGCCCGGCGGTTCAGCTTCAGCATCTCTTGGCGTCCTTTTTCATGCGCGGCGAGTTAAGATGTTTTGTGCCAGCAGTTCAAGCGCAGTCCGCAGGTCGGGGTCTGCGACTTTTTCAGTGGCAGCCTGTGCCTGTGCCCGATTGGCAGGGTCCGGTTTCGTAACCGCAGCGGCCTTGGGGGCCGGGGCGAAATCGGCCTGCCCCTCAGCAAAACCGGTGGGCGCGGTCTGGGTCAGGTGGATATGCGACACGGCGGCATAGCCATAGACCGCGTTCACCCGGTCTTTCAGCACCGGAAGCGCCATCTGCACCATCGGTGCCTCGGTGGATTTGACCAGCAGGGTCAGCGTCGCCCCGATCCCTTCGCGGCCATAGCTGACCTTGACCGGCCGGGTTTTGCCAGCAAGCTCGGTCCCCGCAACCTCGGCCCAATGGGTCAAAAGCCGCGTCACCGCGAAGCCGCGCGTTTCCCCGGCCATCCGGACCGGGTCCTTCATCAGCCCGAACGCCGGTTCAAAGCCACGGCGGCGGCGGTCGGCGCTGGGTTGGGGCAGGGGTTTGCGGGCCATGCTTTGCGGTTCCTTCAGCTCCATTCTATCGCAGTCAGCCCGGCCCGCCAGTACCAAGGGCCAACCCTAAGCATAAAGATTGCGTGACGGGGTGGTGATCAACCTCTGGCCTGCGCCGGGGGCAAGGCTATGTTAGCCGCAATGCAGACCGAATCCCTTAGCCCTTTGCTTTTGTCATGGTACGACCGGCACGCCCGGGTGATGCCGTGGCGCGTGTCGCCGCATGACCGGGCGGCGGGGGTGCGGCCGGACCCCTACCGGATATGGCTGTCCGAGGTGATGCTGCAACAGACCACCGTCGCGGCGGTGCGGGATTATTTCCACCGTTTCACCGCGCGCTGGCCGGACGTCGCGGCTCTTGCGGCCGCCCCGGACGCCGACGTGATGGGCGAATGGGCCGGTCTTGGCTATTACGCCCGCGCCCGGAACCTGTTGAAATGCGCCCGCGCCGTAGTGGCGGACCATGGCGGCACCTTTCCGCAAACCCG
>CAIXBE010000474.1 GCA_903917595.1 uncultured Rhodobacterales bacterium | reverse complement strand
CCAGAATCCATAATCAGAGGTGGCTCACTTCTCGGTGAAAAACCCGGCTCAGTTCTGGGAGAAAATCAACAGAGCCGAAGTTATGCAGGACCGGATCGGCCGTCATCGGCTGGGAGGAAACTAGCTTCTCAACCTGATGGTCGATCTCTACCTCCCGACTGTGATGGCGGACCGAGAACTCATCTGGGATCAACTCGGCGGAATGGTGCGTCATGTCATATCTCCAGAGGCGGCAACGCCCTGACGATCAGGTGCGCCACGCAGGTTGATTCGGTTCGCAAGCGCGTTCCGTCGGGCAATCGGGCAGGCAACCACTACTCGTCCGCTGTCCGCCCTCCACGTCCGTCTCGTCGTGACTGCGACTGGCGATAGAGCAACCCCAGCTAGCGGCAGGTCCGTCCCGCATAGCTGCCTCCCATGGCTCACGATGCAGTCCACACCCGATCACGCCTGCGCACGCAGGTAAGTATTGGGCATGAGCAACCGCCCCCAAACCACGGCATCAGCGCATCCGATCGCTTTTCGAAGCCCGTCCACGTGAATTGCGGGACTAGACCCGAGCAGTCGCTGGACGCATGCAGTCCATGGTTTTGTGACAATGCAGCCCAGTGTTGTTGCCGTGTCCGCTTTCCGCCTCTAGGATTGCGGTAGATCAGCGTTTTCTTGGACTTAATGGCTCTTCTGAACTTCATAAGATCGAGAACAGAGGACAGACGGCCTCTGCTGGAACGATGCCTGTCAGTTGACCTGGAAGTGGATCCCAAGACCGCGCGGATCTTCGACATTGCTGCAGTCCGGTTCGACAGTGACATAGAAATCGTGGCGCCGAGGGGCAAGATAGGGGAGAGGCTTGACCAACTTGAAAAGGCACTGGCGAAGGTGCCGCATGTCATCGGCCACAACATCCTGCGTCATGACATCGAACATCTTCTGGCAACTCGACCGCGCCTTCGGTCCAAGATGGCCGCGCCGATCGACACGCTGTGGCTCAACCCGCTGGCCTTCCCCCGCAACCCCTATCACCATCTGGTCAAGCACTATCACGACGGGCGTCTGCAAGCGGGTCACGTCAACGATCCCAAAGAGGATGCGCGTCTGGTCTTCCAGGTGCTGGAAAACCAGTTCAAGGCGCTGAGCGCGCTGGCGGCCCAGTCCCCCAAGACCCTGGTGGCCTATCACCACCTGGCAACCCGGATGGAGCGCGCCGACGGGTTCGACGCCGTCTTCCGCGAGATCCGCAAGGCAGCACCGCCGGATCGCGCCTCGGCGCTGTCCGCCATCCGTAATATCCTTGCCGGGAAAGCCTGTGGTGCGCGGATCGGACCGACGCTCGATGCGTTGTCCGACGCGCGGATGGGTTGGCCAATGGCCTACGCACTGGCCTGGATATCGGTGTCGGGTGGGGAGTCGGTGATGCCGCCCTGGGTCCGCGCGGCTTTCCCACAGGCGGGGCTAATTGTCCGGGACCTGCGGGACACTAACTGTGGCAATCCAGCCTGCGCCTGGTGCGCCACGATGAACGACCCAGTGGGCGCGCTGAAAAAGTGGTTCGGCTTCGAAGGCTTTCGGCCTCAACCCGCGGACAGCGCTGGGCGACCGCTGCAACAGTCCATCGTGGCAAAGACCATGGGCCACGGCAATGTGCTGGGTATCCTGCCCACGGGCACGGGCAAGTCGGTGTGCTACCAAGTTCCGGCGCTTAGCCTTTACGGCAAGACCGGCGCCCTGACCGTGGTGATCTCGCCTCTTGTGGCGCTGATGGCCGACCAGGTG
>CAIXBE010000473.1 GCA_903917595.1 uncultured Rhodobacterales bacterium | reverse complement strand
CTTGAGCTGAACCAGACTGTCGCGCAGCTGGTCCGGCGTCTTCGACTTCAGTTCGTCGGCTTTCATGCCGTCTTCCTTTTCCACAATCGCCAGACGGCCCCTTTTGAGGTTACCGTTGATCTGGCGGATCAATGACAAACCGACGAATCCGGAGGCCCGGAATCGCTGGATGGCGTCGTATAGGGGGGAAGGGCGTGGGGGGCAAGGGGGAAGTTGGGGGGCTTGTTGTCTAGCTCAGCTTCGGTTGCAACCCTCTGCTGCGATCATAGGTGAAGCATTCCACTTTGAGTAGGTTGTCACCAGTGGCTTGCCACGTTGCTACGGCCCGATCAGGATCGAAGGCCGAGATAGCAGCCTGCATCAAATGCCGCAGTTTGGTAAGGTCCGCATCTTCGACGGACTTGAATTCAAGAGTTGCGCTATTGCTCACGTGTGCGCCGTATGCGCCGCAATGTATATGGATTTTCGCGACTCGGAGCTCATCGGGCAGACCATTCCAAGCTATCAGCCGGTATCCTAGCTGCGGCATCAGCTGCCGTGGTGCAAAGCTTGTGTAATACTGTCCAAGGAATGGCATTAGGTCGTTGGGGAGGACAGGAAGCTGTTTCAACGGAGTCTTTCGGGTCCACTGTCCCTTGTAGAAAGTCGATAGCTCGCTAGGCAGCGGAGCGAGACCACGAAGGTACGTGGCTACCCTTGCAGCGCACTCTTGCCGATCTTCCTCCCTTGCCGACCAGAAGGCACCAACAAAAAAGCGATTCATCCGTTCTGCCTTACCTCAGCCATTGCGAAATCATTCTTTCGTTGTGCACCATACCAAGGCCACGAAGCTGCGCAATGAATGCGCACCCTACAAATTACTCCCACCCATAGTTGAAGCTGACCGAGATCCGCTCTTCCTCGGACATGTTCATCGGGACTTCGTGTCTCAGCCAGCTTTCCCAAAGAAGAACCTCGCCAACCGAAGGTTTCACATAGACGAAGCGCTGCAGCTCTTGCGGCGCGGATTTCAGGGGGACGGGGGCCAGCATCATCATCGGCAGGCGGGGGTCCTCCAGCTTTAGCGCGCTGGTCCCTTCCGGCATCGCGACATAGGTCGTGCCCGAGATCACCGAATGCGGGTGGATGTGGCTGGCGTGGGTGCCGCCTTCCGGCAGGATGTTGATCCAGAGGGAATTGCACTTCAGCTTCTTGTCGCCAAGGTCAAAGCCAAGGTCCTTGCAGAAGGCGGCGACGTGTTTGTCCAGCGCCTTTTCCAGATCACCGAAGATCGGCATCCGCCAGGGCAGGTCATCGAGCGAGGCATAGGAGGTGTAGCCGGGATAGCCGTTCGCCTCACACCACTCCTGCCCGGCCTCGTCATCCTCGGCCACCATGTCGCAGGTCTGGCGCAGTTCGGCGTAATCGACCTTCTTCTTCGCGAGGTCGTTGAGGCCAGCACGGTACAGGCGGGTGACGAAGAGGGAGGTGATGTCGGGCATGGGATGGGTCCTTAGTGCGTCGGTGTCGACCTAGCAGGGTTGAGCGCTTCACTAAAGGGGCATGTCCGCGAGCAGTTTGCGTTGTCGCAATGTCAGCTCTGTGTGATGTTGGGGCTTGGAGATCAGACATGTTTGAAATCATCTCGGATGTTACTGTCATCGGCTGGACGCAATTCGAATATGGCGATGCACCAATGGGCGTGGCCTTCGGAAAATTCGTTCCGGCTGAGGCATTTGCTGAATTCGCTTCCGGTACGCCCGTGTCGAGCCAAAGCAGTGAGCGCGCCCGAATTTGGTCGGACTTGAAGGCCATGTCGCCGGATGGGGTAGCACTGGACGGCGCGACAGTGAGTGTTGCGCTAGTTGAGCGGAGTTCCGTGGAGGGCGAAGCCGATATCGAAGTCGCCGCGGAGGCAATTCCCTACCCGCTTTATGCAGAGTTATTCCCACACCATGTCGCAGACTACTCCGCCCGGTTTCCCGATCACGCCTGATGTGTATCGTTCAAGAAAGAAAAAGCCCCCGCCGTTTCCAGCGGGGGCTTGTTTCTGAACCGGGTGACGGCCCGCGAATTTCGGGGAAATTCGCTACACCGCACGGGCTTTGCCTTGCGGCAAAGCCTTACCAGTCTTCCTTGGCCACGACGCGCGTGGTGACCGGCAGCTTCATCGCGCCCAGACGCAGGGCCTCACGCGCGATTTCGTCGGACACGCCGTCGATTTCGAACATGATCCGGCCGGGTTTGACCTTGGCCGCCCAGTAGTCGGTCGAGCCTTTGCCTTTACCCATACGAACTTCGACGGGCTTGGCCGAGACCGGGACGTCCGGGAAAATCCGGATCCAGACCCGGCCCTGACGCTTCATGTGGCGGGTAATCGCGCGGCGGGCCGCTTCGATCTGCCGCGCGGTGACACGCTCCGGCTCGGTCGCTTTGAGGGCGAAGGAGCCGAAGTTGATCAGGAACCCACCCTTGGCTTCGCCATGGATGCGACCCTTGTGCATCTTGCGGAATTTTGTGCGCTTTGGTTGCAGCATCTGATGAACTCCTTACGCGCGGTCGCGGTCGCGGCGCGGACCACGAGGGGCCGGGCCGTCAGCCGCTTCGGCAAGACGACGATCATGGGCCTGCGGATCATGCTCAAGGATTTCGCCTTTGAAGATCCAGACCTTCACACCGATGATCCCGTAGGGGGTCTCGGCTTCCGACAGCGCATAGTCGATGTCAGCACGCAGGGTGTGCAACGGCACGCGGCCTTCGCGGTACCATTCGGTCCGGGCGATTTCGGCGCCGCCAAGACGGCCGGCGACGTTCACACGGATGCCAAGCGCACCGATCCGCATTGCGTTCTGCACGCCACGCTTCATGGCGCGACGGAAGGACACACGGCGTTCCATCTGCTGGGCGATGGATTCAGCGACCAGCTGGGCGTCCAGTTCCGGCTTGCGCACTTCAACGATGTTGAGGTGCAGTTCGGACTTGGTGAACACTGTCAGCTTCTTGCGAAGCGTTTCGATGTCCGCGCCTTTCTTGCCGATGATCACGCCCGGACGTGCGGTGTGAATGGTCACACGGCACTTTTTGTGCGGACGTTCGATGATCACGCGGCTGATGCCGGCCTGCTTGAGATCCTTGTGGATGAACTCACGCATACGCAAGTCTTCCAGCAGAAGATTGCCGAAGTCTTTCGATTGAGCGAACCAGCGGCTGTCCCAGGTGCGGTTGACCTGGAGGCGCATACCGATCGGATTGACCTTCTGACCCATTATGCGGACTCCCCGGTTTGACGGACCTTGATGGTGATTTCAGAGAACGGCTTCATGATCTTGCCGAACCGGCCACGCGCACGCGGGCGGCCACGCTTCATCACCAGGTT
>CAIXBE010000472.1 GCA_903917595.1 uncultured Rhodobacterales bacterium | reverse complement strand
GTTGCGCAGGTCGCGCGACGCTATGGGTTGAACGCCAATCTGATCTTCAAATGGGTGCGTGATGCACGGTTTGCGCCAGGCGCGGCGCAGTGTGCGGCGCAAGCGCCGTGTTTCCTGCCAGTCGAGATTGTGCGTCATGCCGCTCCCGATGCCGAACGCCATCCTGTCAGCAACGGCCAGATCGAGGTTGAGCTTGCCGGTGGGCACCGGCTGCGGATCAGCGGGTCTTATGATCCCGAAGCGCTGGCCCGGCTGATCCGTGGCCTGTCGGGATGATCCCGGTCCCGATGAACGCGATGGTCTGGCTGGCGGCCGGGGTGACGGACATGCGCAAGGGCTTTGCTTCGCTGGCGGCTCAGGCCGAGCAGACGACGCAACAGAACCCGTTCAGCGGCCATATGTTCGTGTTCCGGGGGCGGCAGGGCGATCTGATCAAGATCATCTGGTGGGATGGCCAAGGGGCCTGTCTGTTCTCCAAACGGCTGGAGAAGGGGCGGTTCGTGTGGCCATCGGCGAAGGACGGCAAGATTGCGTTGACCTCGGCGCAGTTGGCGATGCTGCTGGAAGGGATCGACTGGCGCTTGCCACTGCGCACCTGGCGGCCTTTGACAGCAGGATAAATTGCGAGATTTTGCGGTTTTTGGATTCCCGTAAACGCCTTGTTTTGCTATACTTTCGTCATGCTGGATGTCACCAAATCGCTGCCGGAAGACCCTGCGGAACTGCGGGCGTTCACCGCTCTTTTGCTGGCTGAAGTGAAGTCGCAGGCGGTTCTGATCGCGAAGCTCAGGCACCAACTGGCGGGCCAGCGCGCCCATCGGTTTGGGCCGTCGTCCGAGACATCCGAGCAGTTGCAACTGGCGCTGGAGATGAGTGAGATCGCCTTTGCCGCTCTGACCGCCAGACTGCGCCTGCCCGATGATACCCCCGCCGACAAGCCGAAGCGCAAGCCGATCCCCGATCACATTCCGCGTGTGGAGGTTGAACTAGTACCGGGCGGCACAGAGTGTGCCCAGTGCGGCGGCAAGCTGCGCCGGTTGGGCGAGGATGTGACCGAAGAACTGGAATACGTCCCCGGCCGCTTTATTGTGAACCGGATCGTGCGGCCCCGGATGGCCTGTTCCGGCTGCGATTGCTTCACGCAGGCACCGCTGCCGTCGCGGCCGATCGAGCGTGGGCGTCCCGGTCCCGGGTTGCTGGCGCATGTGTTGGTCAACAAATATGCCGACCACCTGCCACTCTACCGCCAAAGCCAGATCTTTGACCGCGACGGGCTCGACATTGACCGCTCAACATTGGCGGATTGGGTAGGCAAATCCACCGCCCTGCTGGAACCGCTGGCCGATGCCATCGGGCGGCATGTTCTGGCGGGGCAAGCGATCTTCGCCGATGACACGCCGGTCGCCATGCTGGCCCCCGGAACCGGCAAGACCCGGACGGCGCGGCTTTGGGCTTACGGCCGCGATGAGCGCCCTTGGGGCAGCGCCATCCCGCCCGCCAGTTGGTATCGCTTCTCATCCGACCGCAAAGGCGAACATCCGAAGGACCATCTGTCTGGATACACCGGCTGGATGCACGCCGACGGCTATGCCGGGTTCGAGGATCTCTATCGCTCCGGTGATATCCGCGAAGTCGCCTGCATGGCCCATGTCCGGCGCAAGTTCGTCGATGTGCACAAGGCACAAGGTTCCGCCATCGCCGACGAGGCCATCCGGCGGATCGCCGGACTCTATGCCGTCGAGAAGATGGCACGGGGGGTGCCGCCCGACAAGCGCGCCGAGATCAGGCAGGCCGAAGCCAGACCAGTCTTCCACGGTCTGGAGGCTTGGCTGAACGCCCAACTGACTGACATATCGGGTAAAAGCCCTCTGGCCAGCGCAATCCGCTATGCCCTGACCCGAATGGCACGGATGCGCCCCTACCTCGATCACGGCATCCTGGAGCTCGATAACAACACCGCCGAGCGCGCCATGCGGGCGGTCGCTTTGGGCCGCAAAAACTACCTCTTCGTCGGATCGCAAACCGGCGGCAAATCCGCAGCCGTCGCCTACACCCTGATCGAAACCGCCAAGCTCAATGGCGTCGATCCCCAAGCCTGGCTCGCCGACACCCTCGCCCGCATCCCAGACCACAAGATCAACCGGATCGATGACCTGCTGCCTTGGAACAAACGCTAACCGCGGTCAGCCCGAACGGTTACGAAGCGGCCACCATCAAGGGCGTGGTCGACCGGCTGACCCGGCTGGG
>CAIXBE010000471.1 GCA_903917595.1 uncultured Rhodobacterales bacterium | reverse complement strand
GGGGTCTGCGCACGGTCGACCCTGAGGAACACCCCGGCATCGTCAAGACCGACTGCATCGTGCTGGATTTCGGGACATCGAGCCTGATCCACGGCACGCTGGAGCAGGATGTCGATCTGGACGGCAAGACCGAGACCGGTGACGCCCCCACCAAGACCTGCCCGGCCTGTGAAGCGGAAATCCCCATTGCTGCCACCGAATGCCCGCTGTGCGGAGAGGCTTTCCCGCGTGAGATCCCGGAGACCGGCGAAGGTGCGGATGCCACCCCGCTGTCGGGCTTCATCATGTCCGAGATCGACCTTCTGAAGCGGTCAAGCTTCGCATGGGTCGATCTGTTCGGCGATGACGCGGCCCTGATGGCCAACGGCTTCAATGCCTGGGGCGGTATCTTCTATCTCGATGGCCGCTGGCATGCCGTCGGCGGATCGAAGGGCCGCGCGCCGCGGCTGCTGGGCGTGGGCGAGCGGACGGTCTGCCTTGCACAGGCCGATGACTGGCTGAACGAATACGAGACCGACGAGAGCGCCTTCAAATCGAAGGGCTGGCTGAAGCAGGCCGCGACCGAAAAGCAGCTGCAATACCTTCCGCCCGCGTTCCGCCAGGATTACGGCCTGACCCGGTATCGTGCCTCGGCGTTGATGACCTTCGGCTTCAACAAGCGCGAAATCCGCCAACTCGTTGGCCGCGCCAGCCCGGACATCGGGAGGGCGGCGTGAACCATGCCGCGCAGATCGCATCCCCGCCCAGACCGGCCTCGCATCGCGCCTGCCATTGGCACCTGCGCCTTCAACCCTGCGCCGTTTGCCTGCGACCCTCGCAAGGCTTCGGCTTTTTCAACCCCGCCAAACCACGCCCCCGCAACCATCACTGGTTCTGCTCGATGCCTTGCCAAGCATGGTTCGCGGCCCGTCATCGCAAAGGACTGAGCATGCAGGGAATGACTGAGGAAGAACGTCTCGCCATTGCGCTGGTGATGAAGCGGCTGGGCCAGACAATGGACCAGATCGGCTGGGACAAGCGGCTCCGTGATCTCACCGCCACCGACGTCATGGCGCTGATCGAGGAGGTGCTGGAAGGCTACGGGGCTGAGATGTCGCGCATCGCTGCCACGACGGAGGTGCCGTTTTGACACTGGATTTCAACCCGCGCCCCTCCATGGCCGACCGGATCAACGCATTGGTCGACGCAGCTCTCATCGCGGAGCGAGAGGCCACACCGCCCCGGACCTATCTCGGCGCGTCCCGGCTGGGGCATGCCTGCGAGCGCGCCTTGCAGTTCGAATTTGTGGGCGCGCCAAAGGACGAGGGCGCGGATTTCGGCGGCCAGACGCTGCGGATCTTCGCGATCGGGCATCAGCTCGAGGATCTGGCAATCCGCTGGCTGCGTGCGGCCGGGATCGACCTTTACACCCGAAAAGGCAATCGCCCCGATGGCGATCAGTTCGGCTTTTCCGTCGCGGGCGGTCGCATTCGGGGCCACGTCGACGGGATCATCGCCGACGCCCCCGCAGCACTCGGTCTGCGCACCCCTGCGCTCTGGGAGTGCAAGACGATGAACGCCAAGAACTGGCGTGCATGTGTCAAGGAAGGGGTGACGGTCTCCAAGCCCGTCTATGCCGCCCAGATCGCGATCTACCAAGCCTACATGGAAGCGACCGTGCCGGGCATCTCGGCCGCGCCCGCGTTGTTTACCGC
>CAIXBE010000470.1 GCA_903917595.1 uncultured Rhodobacterales bacterium | reverse complement strand
TGCGATGGCAGCCATGCCGGAGGGAAAGGAAACCACCTCGGCATCCTCAAGGATCGCCAGTTGCGCCTCGACCGCCTCCCAGCTTGGGTTGCCGTTGCGGCCGTAGAATTGCCCGCCGGACTGGACCGAAGGCAGGTGATAAGTGGCCGAGGCCACGATCGGGGGGACGATCGGCTCGCCCTGGGAAAGGCCTGCCTTGCGGTGATGCAGCAGGCGGGCAATGCGGGCGTCGGTTTCGGCGGTCATGGCTGCTCCAGGAGGGTGTCCACAGTGGACCGGGAGTTGACCCGCAGCGAAATCAAGTGCTTGGCCGTGGGCATTTACCGAAACGTAACGGGTTGCCCACGGTGTCTCAAGCGATCATTCCAGACGCGCGGGAAAACCCGGCGCGCGCAGGTCGGTGCCCAGAAGATCCTCCAGCAGCTTGGCGATCATCGGTGATTGCGCCTCGCCACCGTAAGCAGCCTTGGCGGCGATATAGGTCTGGTTGGTCATGCTGGCCAAGTCCAGAGGCACGCCAAACTCCTTGCCAAAGCCAAGGGCAAAGCCCAGATCCTTCAGCGCCAGATCGACGTTGAACGCGATGTCATACGACCCGTTCAGGATCAGCGCGCCTTCGGTTTCATGCACAAAACTGTTGCCCGACGAGGCCGCAATCGCATGCCAGGACTGCGCCAGATCCAGCCCGCCACGCTTGGCCAGCATCAGCGCCTCGGAGGTGGCTTTCAGGTGGATGAAGGCCAACATGTTGGTGATGACCTTGATGATGCAGGCCGCACCCAAAGGCCCCAGATGGAAAATCCGGTCGCCCATCGCCTCCATCGCGCCGTGGTGCAGGTCGAACAGGTCCTTGTCGCCGCCCGCCAGCATGGTGATCTTGCCCTGATAGGCCAGGTGCACGCCGCCGGTGACCGGCAGTTCCATCATCCGCACGCCGGATTCACCTGCAATGGCGGCCAGTTTCAGCACTTCGTCGCGGCCAAGCGTCGACATCTCGACCCATGAGGAGCCCGCCTTCATCTGCGGCAGGATGTTGCGCAACACACGCTCGGACACCGCAGGCGACGGCAGGCAGGTGATGACGTGATCGACCGACCCGGCCAGTTCTTCGGCGCTGGTCGCAAGGACCGCACCCATTGCAATCAAAGGCTCGGCCAGTTTGGCGTTCAGGTCATAGACCGTGACCTTGAAGCCCGCCTTCACCAGGCAGCCCGCGCAGGCGGCCCCAAGGTTGCCAAGGCCGATATATCCGTAATGCATGATGTCCCCGTTGGATGGTTGGGGGCGGACGAAAGCCCGCCCCTGCAGATTATGCGCGCGTGGTTACGCGCCGTAGCCGACGATGCCCTTGACCTCGCAGAAGTCATGGATGACCCAGTCGGCATATTCGCGACCGTTACCCGACTGCTTGTAGCCGCCGAAGGGTGCAGAGGTGTCCCAGTCGGGATAGTTCAGGTTGACGGTGCCGGCGCGCAGGCGGCGGGCGACAGGAATGGCATCCTCGACCGGGCCAGAGATATAGGCGGCAAGGCCGTAGATCGTGTCATTGGCCTGCGCGATGGCGTCCTCGATGCTGTCATAAGGCTGGATCGCCAGCACGGGGCCGAAAATCTCTTCCTTGGAGATGGTCATCGAATTGTCCACGCCACCAAACACCGTCGGGCGGACAAACCAGCCGCGATTGACGCCGACCGGACGACCGACACCGCCGGTGACGAGGGTAGCACCCTCGTCGATCCCGGCCTGGATCAGGCGCTGGACCTTGTCGAATTGCAGCTTGGAGATCAGCGGGCCAACCTCGGTCGCCTCGTCACGCGGATCGCCGACCTTGATTGCCTCGGCGGTTTGCTTGGCGACGGCAAGCGCCTCGGCGTGACGGTCGCGAGGCACCAGCATCCGGGTGGCGGCGTCGCAGGACTGGCCGGTGTTCGACATCACGGCGGTCACACCAGCGGCCACAGCCTCGGCGAGATTGGCGGTCGGCAGGATGATGTTGGGCGACTTGCCGCCCATTTCCTGCGCCACACGCTTGGCGGTTGCTGCTGCAACAGCGGCAATCTGCGTCCCGGCGCGGGTCGAGCCGGTGAAGGACACCATGTCAACCTCAGGATGGGTGGACATCCGCGCGCCAACCTCGGGGCCAGCGCCGTTGACCAGGTTGAAGACCCCGGCAGGCACGCCCGCGTCATGGCAGACCTGCGCGAAAAGAACGCCCGAGAGGGGCGCGATTTCCGACGGCTTCAAGACCATGGTGCAACCCGCGATCAGCGCCGGTGCAACCTTGCAGGCGATCTGGTTCATCGGCCAGTTCCATGGCGTGATCAGCGAGCAGACGCCGATCCCTTCATAGATGATCCGGGTGGTGCCGCGATTGTATTCCCAGACCATTTCCTCGGCGGCCTTGATCGTCGCCTCGATATGGACCTGACCGGCCCAGGCCTGCGCGCCGCGCGCCCAGGTGATCGGCGCGCCCATCTCGGTGGACATCACTTGCGCGAAATCCTCATAGCGTTCGTTGTAAACCTCAAGCACCCGCTTGACGACCGCGATGCGTTCGGCCACCGGACGATAGGTCCAAGCGTCAAACGCGGCGCGGGCGGCGAGAATCGCACGGTCGGCGTCCTCGGCGCTGCCCATCGCGACTTCGCAGACGATCTCCTCGGTCGCGGGGTTTTCGACCCCCATCCGGGTCTTGGAAATGGGATCGACCCACTGGCCATTGATGTAGAATTTCAGCATGTTGGCGGGAATCATTGCAACCTCATTTGAAGTAGATGTTGAAGCGCGCACGGATGGCTGCGTCGATGTCCGCATCGACGCGGCAGCCTGCTTTCGACAGGATATCGTTCTTCCGGGCAATCGCCGTGTCAAGCAGCAACGGCTTGCCGGCTTCCATCCATTCCTTTGGCGACATGCGGTTGCCGACCTTTGGGTAGATGTATTCGGTCTGCATCAGCTTCAGCGTCTGATCCGACCCAAGGTAATGGCCCGGGCCGCCAAGGCAGACCTGCTTCATCGCCTCGATGCTGGTGTTGTCGGTGGTCACGTCGATGCCACGCACCAGCCGCATCGCCTGACCCAAGAGATCGTCGCCAAGCACCAGACTTTCCAGACAAAATCCCAGAAGCGAGGCATGCATTCCGACCGCCTCATAGCACATGTTCAGTCCCGCAAGACCGGCGAGGGAATTGGTGATCCCCTGCTCCCATCCGGCCTGCATATCGGGGAGTTTGCTGTCACTGATGCCGCTCGCCGCCCCGCCGGGCAGGTTGTAGAATCGGTGCATCTGGGCGCAGCCTGCGGTCAGCAGGGCCTGTTCCGCGCTGCCCCCGGACATCGCGCCGGTCCGCAGATCGGACACGAAGGGCCATGTGCCGAATATGCACGGCGCGCCGGGTTTGATGGCGTTGGCATAGACCACGCCCGCCAGACATTCCGCGACGGCCTGCACGATGGTCAAGGCAATCGGCGCGGGGGCTGTGGCCCCGGCCTGACCTGCCGACAAAAGCAGCATCGGCATCCCGCGGCGGATGCAATCCTCCATGGTGATGCAGGATTCCTCGGCGAACTTCATTGGCGGGACGACAAAGCAGTTGGAGTTCGACACGAACGGCCGCTCCAGCCACTTCTCCTCACCGCCCGCCACCATGTGCAGCATCTCGAAGCAATCGGCGACGTGGGACGGGTCGGAGAAGCTGGTCCCGACATGCTTCGTGGTGCCCGCAAGGCAACCATAAAGCGTGTTAAGGTCCATCTCCTTGTTGTCCACCACATCGCGGCACACCATGGTGCGCTGGTAGAAATGGATGTTGTCCAGATTGTCGACCAGCCGCGCCGCGTCATAAAGATCCTGCGCGGTCGATTCGCGGTAGGTGTTGGCCACCGGATCGACGATATGCACCGCCGCCCCCGCCGTGCCGTAATGCACGTTCGAGCCGGTCAGGTGCAGGTCATGCTTGCGCTCACGCGCGAACAGCGTGATGTCGCGCGCGGCGATGTTCAGCATGTCCTCGACCAGCGCGCGGGGGAACCGGATGCGCCCGTCGTCGCCCAGGATCGCGCCTGCGTCGGTCAGCAGTTTCACCCCCGACGGCGGAGCCTGACTTAGCCCGATCTGCTCCAGCGCATCCAGTGCCGCGGCGTGGATCTGCTGCACATTGGCCTCACTCAGCGGTTTGTATTGCCCGCCGGGCATGCCAGGGCGCACCGGGCGCACGTTTTCCGCCAAAGGGGCAGCCCGCATCGCCACCCGGGCTTCACGCCCGCCGGACCGCCGCGCACGGACGGGTTCGCAAATCTCGCCGACCTCTGGGATCTCATTCATCGCAAGGCACCTTCCTCTTGGTCCAAATACTCATCTTTCCGCCGCCGCCAACGGGCGCGGCGGTGCAGGCTCAGGCCCGGATCCGTTCGGATTTCGGGTCATACATCGGCACCAGCGACGCTATCGCCGCATGGCGTTGGCCAGCCACTTCGATCTCGAAAGTGGCGCCCAGAATGTCGTCGTCGCTTTGGCCCTTGGCAGGGACATAGCCCATGCCGATCGAACCGCCCAGAAAATGCCCATAGCTGCCGCTGGTCACCGGCCCGACAATCTGGCCGTCGCGGACGATGGCCTCGTTATGGACCAAAAGCGGCTCGGGGTCGGTCAGGCGGAACTGGACCATCTTGCGGTCAAGGCCGGCATCCTTCTTGCGCAGCACCGCCTCGCGCCCGATGAAGGCCGGCTTCTTGGTGGAAACCGTGAACCCAAGCCCGGCCTCCAGCACATGATCCTCATCGGTGATGTCATGGCCCCAATGGCGATAGGCTTTCTCGATCCGGCAACTGTCCAGCGTATGCAAGCCGCACAGCTTCAACCCAAGGTCCGCGCCCGCATCTTCCAGCGTTTCGAAGACATGCGCGGTCTGGTCGGCGCTGACGTAAAGCTCCCAACCCAACTCGCCCACATAGGTCACGCGGTGGGCGCGGGCCAGACCCATTCCGATCTCGATTTCCCGCATGGTGCCAAAGGGATGCGCCGCGTTGCTGAAGTCGTTCGGGGAAACCCGCGCCATCAGATCGCGCGATTTCGGCCCCATGACACACAGCACCGATTCCGCTGCCGTCACATCGGTGATCACCGCGAAATCATCACCCACATGCGCCCGCAGCCACGCAAGGTTGCGCTGGAACGTGGCACCCGGGACAACGGCCAGATAGGCGGTATCCGACAGGCGGGTCACGGTAAGGTCAGCCTCTATCCCGCCGTTTTCATTCAGGAACATTGTATAGACGATCTTACCCGGTTCCACATCCATCTGCGCCGAGCAGACCCGGTTGAGGTAAGCGCAGGCATCGCGCCCCTCGATCCTGATCTTGCCGAAACTGGTCATGTCGAAGAAACCGACACCGGTCCTGACCGCCATATGTTCGGCGGCGCGGTTGTCGAACCAGTTCTGCCGCTTCCAGGTGTATTTATACTCGCGTTCCTGCCCTTCATTGGCGAACCAGTTCGCGCGTTCCCAACCTGCGGCCTCACCAAAGACCGCGCCACGCGCTTTCAGGTGGTCGTGCAAGGGGGTACGACGCACGCCCCGCGCGCTGGCAAACTGGCGGTAGGGGAAGTGGTCGGCGTAGAGGAGGCCCAGCGTCTCGGTCACGCGTTCCTTCAGGTAGCGGCGGTTCTTCTGGAACGGCTGGGCGCGGCGGATGTCGACCTCCCACAGGTCGAACGGCGGCGCACCTTCGGTGATCCAATGCGCCAAGGCCTGCCCCGCGCCGCCCGAAGACACGATCCCGACCGAGTTATAGCCGGCGGCAATCCAGTAGCCCTTAACCTCGGGCGCTTCGCCAAGGTAATAACGGTCGTCGGGGGTAAAACTTTCCGGCCCGTTGAAGAAGGTATGAATGCCCGCGGTTTCAAACAGCGGCATGCGGTTGGTGGCCATCTCGAGGATGGGCATAAAGTGGTCCCAGTCTTCCGGCAGGGTGTCGAATTCAAAGTCCTTGCGGATACCGTCCATGCCCCAGGGTTTCGCCACCGGCTCGAAGGCGCCCAGCATCATCTTGCCTGCGTCCTGCTTGTAATAGGCGCATTCGTCGGGGACCCGCAGCACCGGCAGGTTCAGGTCGATCCCGGCGACGGGTTCGGTGATCAGATAGAAATGCTCGCAGGCATGCAGCGGCAGCGTGACGCCGTTCTGCGCCGCAAGGTCGCGGCCCCACATGCCGCCGCAGTTGACGATGACATCGGCCTGAATGTGGCCCGGGCCTTCGGCGGTCTCGTAATCCACCCCGGTCACCTTGCCATCCTTGGTGGTGATGCGGGTGACGGTGGTCATCTCGTGGATCTGCGCGCCCTTCATCCGGGCGCCTTTGGCCAGCGCCATCGCGATGTTGGCCGGGTCGCACTGGCCATCCAGCGGCAGGGCGACAGCACCCACAACTCCGTCGATGTTCAGGTGGGGATATTTAGCCTTGGCCTCATTCGGCGAGATTTCATGCACTTCGACATCGAAAATCCGCGCGACGGTGGCCTGGCGCAGAAGCTCCTCATGCCGCTCGCGGGTCAGCGCGACCGAGATGGAGCCGACCTGCTTCATCCCCGTCGCAACACCGGTTTCCGCCTCCAGCCCGCGATACAAGTCCGCCGAATACTTGGCCAGCCGCGTCATGTTGGCGCTGCCGCGCAACTGGCCGATCAGCCCGGCCGCATGCCAGGTGGTGCCCGAGGTCAGCTTGCGCCGCTCCAGCAGGACGACATCGGTCCAGCCCGCCTTGGCCAGATGGTAGGCAACCGAACAACCCGAGATACCGCCACCGATGACAACCGCGCGGGCTTTTGTTGGGATCTCGGCCATGTCTTTGTCTTCCTCTTGGAAAAAATACTCTCTGGCGGTCTGGGCCAGGGGTGAAAACCCCCGGTCCGCCCGATCTTACGCGCGGATGCGCTCGTTCTTTGCATCCCACAGCGGCTCGTCGGCCTTGACCGTCGCCGGATAAAGCTTGCCGAAGATCTCCACTTCGACCGCCTGACCTGCCACGTTCAACTCGGTCTTGAGCATGCCCAACCCGATGCACGCGTTGACGCGGTGACCCCAATAGCCCGAGGTCACCTCGCCCACGACCCGGCCGTCATGCCAGATCGTCGCCATATAGGGCGGGTCATGGGTGTCGGCCTCGATCACCAGCGTCGCAAAACGCTTGGTGACGCCGCGCTGCTTTTCGGCCTCAAGCGATGCCTTGCCGCGGAAATCGGGCTTCGACCAATCCACGAACCGCTCCAGCCCGCCTTGCAGCACTGTATAGTCGGTCGATAGATCGCCCTTCCAGGTCCGATAGCCCTTTTCGACACGCAAGGAATTCAGCGCGAACATGCCGAAGGGTTTGAGGCCCATCGGCTTGCCCGCCGCCATCACCGCATCCCAGACCGCAGGCGTATCGGCAAGGCGGGTGTGGATTTCCCAGCCAAGCTCACCCGCAAAAGAGACGCGCATCAGTTTCACATCATGGCCCGCGATGGTCGCGGCCTGATGGGTCAGCCAGCCTCTGGTCAGGTCCGCATCACAACCGGTCGCCGCCAGAACCTCGCGCGCTTTCGGCCCGGTGAGGATATGGCACGACCAATCCGCACTTTCGTCAACCAGCGAAAGGCCGGGGGCAAGGTGACGTTCCAGCCAGCCCCGGTCGTGCAGTTGCGCGGTCGAGGCGGTGATCAAGAGGATCTCATCCTCGGCAATCCGGGCGACCGACATTTCGGTCACAATCCGGCCCTTGTCATCGGCGAAATAAGCCAGACCCAGCCGCCCGATGTTCGGCAGTTTGCCGGTGATTTGCTGCAAGAGCCAAGCGGCAGCCCC
>CAIXBE010000469.1 GCA_903917595.1 uncultured Rhodobacterales bacterium | reverse complement strand
CTCGCGGCAGGGTTAGGGCGGCGGTCTTGGGCATGCTCTGAACTCGGCTTGCCATTCTGTCAGGCCTTTCCCGTGATCAACCCAGCGCCACTTTCCAGCGTGCGACCTGTTCGCGGACCCGGTCCGGCGCGGTCCCGCCATAAGACATCCGGCTGCGGATGGAGTTTTCGACCCCAAGCACCGCAAACACCGCGTCGTTGATGCCCGGATGAACCGATTGCATGTCGGAAAGCGTCAGGTCCGGCAGATCGCAGCCTTTGCGTTCGGCCATGGCGACCAGCGTGCCGGTGACATGATGCGCCTCGCGGAAAGGCAGGTCCAGCGCGCGGACCAGCCAGTCGGCAAGGTCGGTCGCGGTGGAAAACCCAGCGGAGGCTGCAGCGGCCAGCACATCGCGGTTGGCGGTCATGTCACCGACCATGCCGGTCATCGCGGCAAGGCCCAGCATCAGACTGTCGGCGGCGTCAAAGACCTGTTCCTTGTCCTCTTGCATGTCCTTGGAATAGGTCAATGGCAGGCCCTTCATGATGGTGAACAAGGCCACCGTGGCCCCAAGGATGCGCCCAAGCTTGGCGCGCAGCAATTCCGCCGCGTCGGGGTTTTTCTTTTGCGGCATGATGCTGCTGCCGGTGGTCCAGCGGTCCGAAAGCCGCACAAAACGGAATTGAGCGGAGGACCAGATCACCAATTCCTCGGCAAAGCGGGACAGGTGCATGGCGCAGATGCTGGAGGCCGCCAGAAACTCCAGCGCGAAGTCACGGTCGGAAACGGAATCAAGGCTGTTCGCCGTGGGCCGATCAAAGCCCAGCGCCCGCGCCGTCATCTCACGGTCGATGGGGAACGAAGTCCCTGCCAGCGCCGCCGCCCCCAGCGGGCATTCGTTCATGCGCTTCCGCGCATCCTGAAACCGGCTTTGGTCGCGGGCCAGCATTTCGACATAGGCCATCATGTGATGGCCCCAGGTCACCGGCTGCGCGGTCTGCAGATGGGTAAAGCCGGGCATGACCCAATCGGCCCCGGCCTCGGCCTGTGCCAGGAAGGCCCGCATCAGGCCGGTAATACCTGCAATCGCCTGATCGCACTGGTCGCGCACCCACAGTCGGAAGTCGACCGCGACCTGATCATTGCGGCTGCGGCCGGTGTGCAGCCGCTTGCCGGGTTCGCCGATGATCTCGGTCAGGCGGGATTCCACGTTGAGGTGGATATCCTCCAGCTCGACCCGGAACTGGAACTGCCCGGTTTCAATCTCTGACAAGACCGTGAGCAGCCCTTCCCCGATGGCGCTCGCGTCGCTATCACTCAGGATACCCGTCGCCGCCAGCATTGCGGCATGGGCCCGGCTGCCCGCGATATCCTGCGTGTAAAGCCGCTGGTCAAACCCGATCGAGGCGTTGATCGCCTGCATGATCGCGTCCGGCCCAGCGGCGAAACGCCCGCCCCACATCTGGTTGGCGGCTTGGGAGTCGGGGCGTTCGGACATGGACTGGGCCTTTGGAATGGGTGAAACGTGCGGAAATTGCTGGTTGTCCTCTACACGGCCTTGATGCTTGGTGCAAATCCGGCGGCAGCCGATGTCGCAGCCCTGCGCGACGGCGACATGAAGAAGCTGGCATTGCATGAGGTGCCGGTTGCGCTGCCCGAAGTTGTCTTGCTGGACGCCGAAGATGGCGAACATACCCTTGCCGAATATACCGGCAAATGGGTGGTCCTGAATTTCTATGCGACCTGGTGCGCGCCGTGCCGCCGCGAGATGCCCTCGCTGGACCGGTTGCAAACCGCCCTGCCCGAGATCGCCGTGGTGCCGGTCGCCACGGGGCGCAATGCGATTGAAGGCCTGAAGCGGTTCTTTGAGGAAACCGAAGTGGTCAACCTGCCGATCCTGCGCGACCCCACGTCAGAACTTGCGCATGGCATGGCAATCCTTGGCTTGCCCGTCACGGTAATCCTGAACCCCAAAGGACAAGAGGTCGCCCGCCTGATCGGCGATGCCGAATGGGACAGCCCCAGCGCCATTGCCGTGCTGAAAGCCTTGGTCGCGGGACCTTAAGTCGCCGGGACGGGTCCGCTGCATTTTCCGGTGAGACGGTTGTTTTTCCCAGACAACCCTGCCCAAGTTGCCGAAAATGCCAGACCGATGCTGGACTGGATGTCGTTTGCCAAGGATCAAGCACCGCCCGGAATCGGGTTCAACGCTTTGTTGTAGGCATGCCAGTCGGTGATGTCGGGGTAGAACTTTCGCCGCCAGTCCCTGACGCGGCGGTTCATTACGCGCTTCCACAACGGCGGAACCATCGCGGCCATGGTCATCAGCGGATAGCCGAAAGGCAGCGTCGGGGCTTCGGTTTCGGGATAGGTCTGCAGCAAGGGAAAGCGCCGGTCGGGCTTGTAGTGGTGGTCCGAATGGCGCTGCAGGTTGATCAGCAGCCAGTTCGTCGCCCGGTGTTCGGCGTTCCAGCTGTGGCGCGGCAGGACAGGTTCATACTTGCCCCCGCCCAGATGCCGCCGGGTCAGGCCGTAGTGTTCGATGTAATTCACCAGCTCCAGCTGCCAGATCGCCGCGAAGGCCTGAACCAGAAACAGCCCCACCCCGACCCAGCCGCCCAGCGCCAGCGCAAGGATCAGCATCGCCAGTTGCAGCGCCGCATAGCGCCAGAACGGGTTCGAAAGGTGGCTCCAGTGCAACCCCCTTCGCGCCAGCATCGCGACTTCGGCTTTCCAGGCCGACTGTGGGCAGGACAATAGTACGCGCGGGAAAAAGCGGTGAAAGCCCTCGTTATAGCGGGCGGTCACCGGGTCGCGCGGAGTGCCTACATGCAGATGATGCACCCGCAGATGTTCGGACCGGAAATGCGAATACAGCACGCTTGCCAGCAGAAGATCGGCCAGCCCGCGTTCCAGCCGTGATTTCTGGTGCATCAACTCGTGGCTGTAATTGATCCCGACTGTGCCCGAAATCACCCCCATGCCGAAGAAAAGCCAAAGCCGTTCGGCCGTTCCCAGATGGTCGGCCCGTGGCACATACCACAGCATTGCGCACAAAAGTGCGAACTGAACCGGAAACCAGATCAGCGTGATCAGCCGGTGCAGCGCAAGCCTGCCATCGGGCGTTTGCGGGTCAGCGTTGTCGGTGTTCAGCCCGGTCAGAGCGTCCAGGATCGTGAACAGGAACCATGCCGACAGCGGCAACAGCGCAATCGTCCAGCCGCCGATGACCATGCCGACCACACCCAAGGGCGGCAGGACAAGCGACAGCCAGAACGGCAGGGCATTGGGCAGGCGGGTCATTTCGGCTTCCTTCCTTGCGCAGTCTAGCGCAATGCCGTGCCGGCTCAACCGCCCATGGCGTCGCGGGCAAGGTCCCAGGCCTTGCGCATGACGGTCGGCAGATCGGCGGAGCGGAAATCGGCGCGCGCCACCAGTTCGCCGCGCAGGGGGGCAGCGTCGATCCGCGCCACCAGAACCCGCAGGGTCAGGTGAAAGTGGGTAAAGGTGTGGCGCACTTCGCCAATGTCACGCCAGTCACCTTTCGCCGGGGCTGTGCCCCCCGAGCCGTCCCAGCCGTCGCCGGGAAACCCCAGCATCCCCCCCAGAAGCCCGCGTTCGGGGCGCCGCTCCAGCACCAGCGCGTCGCCGGTGTGACCCAGCCAAAGCACCCCTTGGCGCAGTGGTTTGG
>CAIXBE010000468.1 GCA_903917595.1 uncultured Rhodobacterales bacterium | reverse complement strand
TGCTTCAATGAAATCTCGCGACGCGCGCGCCCAGGCGGCCTTTTCCAAAGCCTGCGCGATTTTGGGGCGGACTGTGTCATAGGGCAGAACCTGCCCCTGGGCGGTGGCGTTCAGGCGGATGATGTGCCAGCCGTGCCGCGATAGGACCGGGGCGGTGGTCGTTTCCCCTTCGGTCAAGGCGCGCAAGGCGGCCTCGAACTCGGGCACGGTGTCGCCGGGGCCAAGCTGGCCCAGATGGCCACCTTGCGCCTTGGACCCGCAATCGCTTTCGCGGGCGGCAAGGGCAAAGCCCTTTGCCCCCCCGTCCAGCCGCGCCAGCACGGCCTTGGCGCGGGCTTCGGCCATCGTGGTTTCAGTGACATCCCGCGGATCGCAGGCGCAAAGGATGTGCGAAACGTCCCACAAGGGCGCGGACCGGAACCGGTCGGGGTCCCGCGCCCATTCGGCCTGCACCTCGGCATCTGTCACCAGCGCGCTGGACAGGGCGTCGTCCAGCAGGGCGCGGATCAGGGCCTCATCCTCGGTTTCGATACGACCGGGGACAAGTTCCTCGGGATCGGCGGTCAGCCCCCGGACGCGGGCCTCTTGCAGCAGAAGGGCGCGGATCGTCAGCGCCTGCGCCGCCTTGCGCCAGGCGATTCCGGGCTTGTCCTTGGGCGCGCTATGGTTCTGCGCCTCGGCGGCAATCAAGGCCTGCGGGATGATTTCGCCATTCACGACGACATCGGGAAAAAGGGCCACGTTCATCGCAATCACTCCGCCGGGGTCGAGCTTGAAGGGCCGGATTTGCCTTGCCGGGCGTCATAGTCCTGACGGCGATCCTCCAGCGGGCGGCGACGGCGCGAGCGCACGATCTGATAGCCGGGCCGCAGGAAGAGATAGCGCAGCGGGGCGAAGAATCCAGAAAGCACATGCGCCAGCCGGGTGAAGGGAAAGACCAGAAGGATTGTCAACCCAAGCAACAGATGCAGCTTGAACACCAAGGCCACGTCCACGATCTGCCCGGCAGCGCCAGAGCGGAAGGTAAAGATCATCTGCGCCCACGACATGAACTTGGTCATTTCATGCCCGTCCAGATGGTTCAGCGACACGAAGATGGTGCCCAAGCCCAGCCCGAGCTGCGCCAGCAACAGCGCCAGAATGGCGATGTCGGCAAAGCTGGAGGTTTTGCGGATGCGCGGGTCCATCCAGCGGCGGTGAAACAGCATCACCCCGCCGATCATTGCCATGACACCGGCAATCCCCCCGGCGATGACCGCCAGAAGCTGCTTGGCCCCGTGGCTGATGCCCAGCGCGTCAAACAGCGCGATGGGGGTCAGCAGGCCAACCAGATGGCCGAAAAAGATCACCAGCACGCCGATGTGGAACAGGATCGACCCGACCATCAGTTGCTTGCGCCGCAAAAGCTGGCTGGACGAGGTCTTCCAGGTGAAAGGATCGCGGTCATACCGCGCGATTGACCCGATCAGCAGCACCGAAAGGGCGATGTAGGGGTAAATCCCAAACAGAAAATTATGCATCGCTTTCTCCTTTACTCGGCCGCGTGTTGTGCGTTGGGCGTGGGGGTAATGGGCCGGTCCATTGTGGCCAGCAGGTCGCGGACCTGCGGGCAACCGGCGTTCGGATCGGGGCCGAAGGTGACTTCGGTTTCCTCCCAGACCGCATCCAGCGCGGTCAGATCGGTGGGGTCGTCGTCCGGCAACGCCAGCATTCCGGCCAGCGCGTCGGCATCGACTTCTGCGCCTGCCAGCTGAGACAAAGCGGCGAACGCGGCGTCATATCCGCTGTCGCGCCGCACCAGACGGGTGGCAAGCGCGCCGAAGATATGCGCCGCGTCCGCCAAAGTTTCCTGTGCTTCGAGCGAGGGACGCGTCGACAGGAATTCCAGCAATACCGGCAGGTGGTCGGGCAGTTCGGTGGTGGCGGGTTCAAAACCCGCCTCACGGTAGGTCTCGATCAGACTGACCATCGCGCCGCCCCGGTCCCGGCTTTCGCCGTGGACGTGTTCAAACAGGTTCAGTGACAGTGTGCGCGAGCGGTCGAACAGCATCACATAGCTTTCCTGAACGTCGAACAGGTCGCCATGGTTTAGCCGGATGGCCAGCGCTTCAAGCGATGCCCGCGTCGCAAGCAACAGTCGCTTGTCAGCGGCAAAGACATCGGCAATCGCAGGCATCGCCTCTTGCAGTTCCGCCGTCGGATAGCTGAGCATCAGCGACAGCGCCTTGAGTGTGCGGTCCATCAGAATGACTCCAGCGGAAGGGCAAAGGATTTCTTCTTGCCACCGAACAGGCTGGTCTTGCCGGTTTCGCCAGAAGAACAGCCGTTGCCATCGGTGAAGCCGCAGCCGCCACGGATTTCCGCGCCGGCCTCGTTCTGTTCGCGGTGAGCGGTGGGGATGGCGAAGCGGTCTTCGTAGTCGGCGATGGCCATGATCTTGTACATGTCCTCGATCATCCGGCCCGACATGCCGACACGGGCGGCGATACCTTCGTCGCGGACGCCGTCCACGGTCAGGGCGCGCATGTATAGCCGCATCGCGGACATGCGTTCCAACGCGTGGACGATGGGTTCCTCATCCCCCGCTGTCAGCATGTTGGCGAGGTACTGCACCGGGATGCGCAAGGAGCGCACGTCGGGCATCTGGTCGCTCATCGCGATCTGGCCCGCCTGCGCCGCGTTCTGGATCGGCGACAACGGCGGGATGTACCAGACCATCGGCAGGGTCCGGTATTCGGGATGCAGCGGGAAGGCGACCTTCCACTCCATCGCCATTTTCCAGATCGGGCTGATCTTGGCACTTTCGATCCAGTCTTCGGGGATACCGTCGCGACGGGCGGCGGCGATCACGTCGGGATCGTTCGGGTCAAGGAATACGTCCAGCTGTGCGCCGTAAAGGTCAGTTTCGCGTTCGCTGCTGGCGGCCGCCTCGATCTTGTCGGCGTCGTAAAGGATGACCCCCAGATAGCGGATGCGTCCGACGCAGGTTTCCGAACAGACCGTCGGCTGACCGCTTTCAATCCGCGGATAGCAGAAGGTGCATTTTTCGGATTTGCCGGACTCCCAGTTGTAATAGACCTTCTTGTAGGGGCAGCCCGAGATGCACATCCGCCAGCCCCGGCATTTTTCCTGATCAATCAGGACGATGCCGTCTTCTTCGCGCTTGTAGATCGCGCCCGAGGGGCAGGAAGCCGAGCAGGTCGGGTTCAGGCAATGCTCGCACAGGCGGGGCAGATACATCATGAAGGTGTTTTCGTATTCACCGTAGATCTGCTTTTGAATGTTCTCGAAGTTATAGTCCTTGGACCGTCTCGAGAATTCACCGCCCAGGATTTCCTCCCAGTTCGGGCCCTTTTCGATCTTTTCCATCCGCAGACCGGTGATCTTGGACCGGGGCCGCGCGGTCGGGAAAGCGGTCATGTCGGGCGCGGATTTCAGGTGGTCATAGTCGAAATCGAACGGCTCGTAGTAGTCGTCGATTTCGGGCATCGACGGGTTGGCGAAGATGTTCGCCAAGATCCGCCACTTTGACCCCTGCTTGGGGTGCAGCTTGCCCGATTTCGACCGCAACCAGCCGCCGTTCCAGCGCTTCTGGTTTTCCCAGTCCGTCGGATAGCCGGTGCCGGGTTTGGTTTCGACGTTGTTGAACCAGGCGTATTCAACACCTTCGCGGCTGGTCCAGACGTTCTTGCAGGTGACCGAACAAGTGTGACACCC
>CAIXBE010000467.1 GCA_903917595.1 uncultured Rhodobacterales bacterium | reverse complement strand
GCCGATGGCCTTGCGCGTGGAGGGGGCAGAGTTTCCCGCGAAGAGGGAAGAACGGCTCTGACTTGCCGTTGCGGTCTGATCCGACTCAAAACGCGGCGGAACTTCGGCGGTGATCCGGGAGAGGAGATGCGCTACATCCGGAGACATTGGCTGGCGCAGGTCAGCTGTGACGCCACCCATCTCGCCACCACGGCATTTGTCGAAGACCGAAATCCGGGTCTCGAAAGTGGTGCCATGCTTGGCGAAAGCCGCCCCCGACACTGCGCCGGTGAAGACGAGATTTGCGGTTTCGGTCAGGCGGGCGAAGGTCTCGGCCCAGGCCTGAGCGTCGGGCGCGAAACCGGCACCGGTGACGACCACGAGCCGTCCGCCGGGGGTCAGCCGGGCAAGCGCCGAGCGCAGATGCCGGGCCGTCGCCTCGGTCGTCCGACCATCGACATTGGCCACCGCCGAAAAGGGCGGGTTCATCAGGATGACGCTTGGGCGAAAGCTCGTGTCGAGATGATCGTCAATCTGCGCGGCATCAAAGCGAGTGACCGAGCGGCCCGAAAACAGCAGGCGAAGAAGGTCAGCGCGGGTGTCTGCCAACTCGTTCAGAGCGAGGTTGCCGCCCGCAATCTCGGCAAGAATTGCCAGAAGCCCGGTCCCGGCCGAAGGCTCGAGGACCAGGTCGCGGGGAGTGATCTGCGCAGCCGCGAGGGCCACGAGCCCCATGGGCAGTGGCGTCGAGAATTGCTGGAAGCGCTCCATCTCCTCCGAGCGCCGGGTATGCGTGGGCAACAGGCCCGCCACCTTGGCGAGGATGGGCAGCAGCGCTGCAGGCGAGTCAGCCCGGGCCAGCAGAGCGCGGCCGAATTTCCGCAGGAAGAGGACAAGCGCCACCTCTCCTGCCTCATAGGCCAGCTTCCAATCCCAAGCGCCGGTCGCATCAGAGCCGCCGAAGGCGCGCTCCATCTCGAGACGCAGGCGTAGTGCGTCTATATGAAACCCTTGCGCCAGATCGGGTTGCAGCGCCTCGGCAACCGCGAGGATCGCGGGAGCGGGATCAGGCAGGACAGGAACAACGACCGGCGTCAGCACGGTCGGGATCAACGGTTGGAACGTCATCAGAACACCTCAGGTTGGGGAAAACGGGAGAGCCGAAGGCGCTCTCGCGCAGCCTTCCAGCTCCCCCTGCCCCAGCCTGCCTCTGCCTCTCGATCGTCGATCCTTGGCAGAGCGGTGGTTGATTTTGTTCCTGTTATGTTCTATATGTGAACATCAAGCAGCAAAGGAGTTTCCCCGATGGAAGACACCAGTTTTGCGATTCCCGTCACGCCCAAGCAGATCGCCTATGCGCGGTCGCTGGCGCTCAAGAACCAGACGCTGTTGCCTTGGGAGGTACAGCAGGATCGGCGAGCTTTGAGTTCCTGGATCGATGCGCAGGCCAGGCTGAAGCCAGTTTCAGCGCTCGACCAGCTGCCGTCGTCGAAGCAGGTCGCCTTTGCTGAGCGTCTCGCTCGCATCAAGCGCCGCGCTGTCCCGAATGAATGCTTCCGAGACAAGGGCCTGATGTCGAAGTGGATCGACGGGAACCGGTGACGAGTATCAGTCAGCGGATGGCGTGTTGGCGTCCGGATCACCGAAGGATTTCTTCTGCCTGAGAAATGCGATCCGTAGCGCTTCCGTCGGTGATGACGGAGCGTCCAAAGCCTCGAAGAACGCCTGATAGTCACATGGCTTCAAGTTTGTGATGTCAGGGCTGTTGCCATTTGCTGATTTCATTTCTTCGAACCTCCGAGGGAGCATGCGCTGTAACTTGTTAGCCGACAGCCCTAATCGAGTAATGCGGTGTCCCATCCCAAACAAGATCCCAAGACGCGCCCGGACGGACGCTCTGGATGGCGTGAGGCTCAAAGCAGACCAAGCAATTCCCACCGGGCGCCGGAGCCCGAACAGAGGGATAGATCAAGCCCCGGGATCCGGCCCGGCGCAGATGCTGGGCCAAGCTTTGACCTTCGGGATATCCGACTACCGGATCCGGATGCAGGGCAGGATGATCCGGCTCATCGGTCATGTCGTCGAACACCCCGATAAAATCGGCCAGCATTTCCACATAGCGCGCACTGTCATTGAAGCTGCCCGTAAAGCCAAGCTCCCGCGTCCGGTGCCAGGCCACCTCGCTAACAGAAACCATTACATCCCATGCGCAGTACCAAGCACCCCGCTCCTCAGTGTTGAAGCGGTTTCCTCCTGCGCGGGTGTAAGTGAAGGCTGCGTTGACATGACTGTCGCCATAGATGCGCAGGTCGCGGCTGCGGCGTTGCCACGCAAGCTCGCGCGGGTCCAGATGCGGGTTGCGGCCACGTTCCGCCAGAAGTCGGCCGCTGGTCAGGCCCTCAATCTCTGCCAAGATATCCATCTCGTCATCGGTATCGACAAGACCGCGCAGAGCTGGCGGCTTGTGATAGGTGGCGGGCAGGAGGCGAACGAGACCGCGATCGGAAATCTCGCTCTGCTTCATGCCCCACCACGCAACGCGTCAAGATAGGTCCGCACCGCAAGGATCTGCGGCAAACCGCCGTCGATAGCAGTGTCGACCGGACGGTTACCCCCAAACAGCGGACCGGTGTTCGGCCGGGCGAACCAAGTTCGAGCTAGTGGCTCGGAGAAATAGAGCTCGAGCGACTTGTAGATGCCGATCACAGCGCTCAGCCGCAGCAGTTGGTCCTTGGTGAGTTCCCCCGCGAAGTCCGGCTTCTTGGCGCGCTTCCACGTGCTCTCTGACATGTCGGCAAGGCCCGCCGCTTCCTTCAGGCTGAGACCCCAAGCATCGGCCACGCGGGCATAAGCCTTCAGCGCAACGGCGTTGATCTGTGCAGGTTCTCGGATCTTCTCTGCGACTTGCATGTTGTCCTCCATTGCCACTAACATAGTTCATATGGTCTTATTGTAAAGATCAAATGAACCGCTCGCACTCTCACCCAAACCGCCGCCCGCCTTCGGTGAAGGTGTACTCGTTGACGATAATCCCCTCCTCGATGG
>CAIXBE010000466.1 GCA_903917595.1 uncultured Rhodobacterales bacterium | reverse complement strand
GCGCAGTTGTTTGCGCTGACCGCGCGGGATGCGGTGGCGGGGGAATTGCAGAACTCGGTCTACGCGGTCGACACGCCGGCGCGGCTGTTCGACATAAGGCAGGTGACGGTCGAGGCGGACACGATTGGCGGGCATGTGGCGGATGCGGGGAAGCTTGCCACGATGATCGACCGGTTCCGGCAGGAACCCGACGGCTGGCGCGATGATGTGCTGGTGGCCGAGATGATCGGGCTGGCCAAGAAGACCGGCGATGTGACGCGGGTGCCGATCAGCCTGCCGGTGATGACGTTTTCGCAGGCGAACTACTGGACCAGCCATTTCGGCGGGGTCTACATTTTTCGCGACGTGAAATATCCGGCGGCGATTTCGACGCTGGACTGGAAAAGCTTGGGCGATGTGCCGGTGCCGCAGGTGATGGACCTTACCCTGCGCAACCAGATTGCCGACTGGCTGGACCGGAACAATCTGGCCGAACCCATCGTCCAGGCGCGCGGCATGGATGCGGCGGCGGTGTTGCGGCAGAAGATGGATTTCATCCTGCTGGATGCCGCCGACCGGCTGGGTCTTGAATTGGGCGACGCGCGGCGGACGGAACTGCGCAAGATCGCCTACAAGTTGGGAACCGCCTTGCCCGAGGAGTTTCTGGGGTTGGCGGCTTTGCTGCGCTGGGTGGAGGCGGGGGGGCCGTGGCCGAAGATCACGTCTGAGCATCCGGCGTATTTCTACACGCTGCGGGGCAAGGCCGGAAAGGACCGGGACCTGGTGAACATGCTGTTGTCCGAGCTTGCACCGATGGACGTGCGGCAGATGTATATCGTCCACAAGGAGCTGTTCTACGCCCAGTATGCCGGATGGTCGGACCGCAAGAAAACCTATGTCGCGGATTTTCTGGCACGGGAATATCAGGTGGACCGCGAAGGCGCGCGGACAGCCTTGTTCGGCCCGGAGCCGGGGATGGATGAGGCGCAGCGGCCGGAAATGGCGGCAGGGCCGAAACCGGTGCGCGGGCCTGTGGTCGGACCATGGGGGGGACGGCGATGATCTTGGGGTCGCTGAAGCTGGCTTTCCTTTTCTATGTGGCGCTGACAGTCACGTATTTTCTGGCATCAATCTATTCCCGCTCGGTGAGACGGGAATTGCTTGAGAAGACGTGGGATACCGATCCGGCCCGCGAGAGTCTTTCGGTGGGCGAGCGGGCGGACTTCATCGAAGCCGGTATGTCAGAATATGACAAGGGGCTGAAAAAGCGGCTTCTGTGGCTTATCTACATCTTGCCGACCATCGGGTTCGTGGCCGTCTTCTACTTCATCAACTGGTACTGAAAGGACAAGCCCATGTGGACCAGGATCAAATGGGGGGGCAGGATCGTTCTGGTCCTGATCGTGTTGGGTTTCTTTCACTACACGTTGCCGCAGCGCGATATTGTCAGGATCGTGGGGGTCCGGCAGGAGCCGATGTCGCTGGGCTGGGAGAACCGGATTTTCTATGCGCGCTCGGATGCCGGGATGGCGGAATCCGACACTCGGACGATCAAGCTGATTGACGCGTTCACGGCGGATGGCGCGGCCCGCGTCTACCGGAATGAGGATACCGGCTGGGGCTGGCCGCCCTACTTCAAGCTGGACAGCCAGAATGTGCAGGCCATCGCGCAGGACCAGACCTCGACCGAGGCGGCCCCGAAATGGGTGGCGATCACGCATTACGGCTGGCGGTCAGAGTTGATCACCATTTTCCCGAATGCTGTCTCGATCATTCCGGTAGATGACGAGAATGTGCGACTCATCCCCTGGGTCAACATCATCCTGCTGACCTTCCTTGCCTTCGGGGTCTTCATGATCCGCAAGATGTGGCTGCAGTTCCGTGAGCGGATGGTCGATCCGGCGCTGGCCGATGTGGGCGAGACGTTCGATGCCGTCGGTGCCCGGGCCGAAGCCGCGAAGAAAGAGGCGCGCGGATTCTTTGGCCGGTTAGGGGCCTGGCTGGGGACGTGGCGGGCGAAGAGGTAGGTGGCTTGCCCTTGCGGTCCAGCTTTGGTCCACCGCTTATGCTGAGACGGATCGGGGTTGGGGTCGGGATGGTTGTCGCGGCCGTGATCGCGAACGGATTTCTGAGTGATGTTCGCAAGATTTCAATGACTTACGACCTTGCCTACTTTGTCCGGAATTGTCCGGCGATTCCGACGGAGCATCGCGAGGAGATTTCTAAGCATATCTTGGCCGATGCTGAATTCGACGGCACCTTGTATATCTACGAGAATGACCCGGCATCGGCCACGGCCAAGGCCTTCGAAGCTGGATTCCGCGGGCGAATGTCGGAATTCCTTTGCGCGCCGGGTCTGGGGTGCCTGCTGCCGCCGGCGCTTTCAGCGGATTGCACGGCGGCAGGAACTTGATCGTATTGAGCCTTCTTGGGCGGGAGCCCTCGTCGTCGCACGTCGTGCGCTCCTCGCTGAGGTAGCGAAGAGCGTGGAAGACATGGGATGAGAAGGTCCCGTCAGGCTCGCAGGCTGCCGCCGGTGGCTTTGCTGACCTTTTCGATGATCTTGGCGCTTACCGCCTCGATCTCGGCTTCGGTCAGGGTCGTGGTTGTCGGCTGCAGACGCACCGTCAGGGCGATGGACTTCTTGCCGAGGCCCATCTGCGCCTCGGCCTTGTCGCCGGTGAACTGGTCGAAGACCCGGACGCTTTCGATCAGCGCCTTGTCGGCACCCTGCGCCGCGTTGACGGCGGTCAGGGTCTCGACGCGGGCATCGACGACGAAGGCGAAGTCGCGGTCCACGGCCTGCAGGTCGCTGATCGCCAGCGCCGGGCGGGTCGGGGTTTTCACCTTGGGCGCTGGCACATTGGCGATCAGGACGGTGAAGGCAACGGCGGGGCCTTTGACGTCCATGGCCTGCAGGATGCGGGGGTGAACTTCGCCGAAACTGGCCATCAGGGTTGGCCCAAGGCCGATGACGCCGGACCGGCCCGGGTGCCACCAGTCGGCGACCTTGCGGCTGATCTGGATCCGGGTGGGGGCACCAAGGGCTGCAAGCACGGCCTCGGCGTCGGCCTTGGCGTCGAAGATGTCGACCATCCGGCGGGACCCATGCGGGTCACGCGCGGCCGACGCACCGACCAAAAGGCCCGCGGCTTGCAGGTGCTGGTCGCCGGGTTCGCCGCCTTGGAAGGCGGGTCCAACTTCGAACAAGGACAGGTCCATGAAGCCGCGCGC
The DNA here is from genome assembly GCA_903917595.1 of uncultured Rhodobacterales bacterium. Classification (GTDB taxonomy): domain Bacteria; phylum Pseudomonadota; class Alphaproteobacteria; order Rhodobacterales; family Rhodobacteraceae; genus Tabrizicola; species Tabrizicola rara. The sequence continues at coordinate 4,348 of CAIXBE010000466.1, read as the reverse complement.
CTGATTGCGAGCGGCAGCGGCCAGAAGGCCGGGCAGCAGATCGGGGCGCAGATGCGACATTTCCGACGAAATCGGGTTGTCGACCCGGACCGCATCGCTGCCACCGCCGAACAGGGCTGCGGACTTGGCGTCGATGAAGCTGTAGGTGACCGCCTCGTTATAGCCCAGCGCCGCGATGGTACGCCGCGCGGTGCGTTCGCGGACTTGAAGCGGAGTCAGGATCGGCTTTGGCACGCCCGGCAGACGGCGGGCCATTGGCGCGCCTTGCAGTTTCGTCAGGCTGGCGATGCGGGCGACTTCCTCGATCAGATCGGCGTCGCCAAGGATATCGGGGCGCCATGACGGCGGGGTCACCGCGTTGCCGTTCAGGGTGAAGCCCAAAGCCGTCAGCGTGGCGCGCTGGGTTGCCTCGGGGATGTCCATGCCGACAAGGCTGATCACCCGGGCGGGGTTAAGCGCGTAGGTCCGCGTCGTGTCGATGGAGGCACCGTCCTGCACAACGGTTCCCGCCTCGCCCCCGCACAGGTCCAGGATCATCTGCGTCGCAAGTTCCAGACCGGGAAGTGTGAAAGCCGGGTCCACGCCGCGTTCAAAGCGGTAACGGGCGTCCGAGTTGATCTTCAGCGCGCGGCCGGTAGTTGCGATGGTGATCGGGTCCCAGTAGGCGGACTCAAGGAATACGTCAGTCGTTTCCGGGGTGCAGCCTGAAACCTCGCCGCCCATGATCCCGGCAAGAGATTCCGGGCCATGGTCGTCAGAGATGATCATCTGGCCCGCCGCGAGGGAGTAGGTCTTGCCGTCCAGTGCCAGCAGCGTCTCGCCCCCGACCGCAGGGTGAATGCGCAGGTCGCCCTTGACCTTGGCCGCATCAAAAACGTGCAGCGGGCGGTTCAGGCCGAAGGTGAAGTAGTTGGTGATGTCCACCAGCGCCGAGATCGGGCGGAGGCCGATGCCTTTCAGCCGCGCGGACAACCAGTCAGGCGAAGGGCCGTTCTTCACGCCGCGGATCAGTCTACCGGCGAAGTGGGGGCAGCCTTTGGTCTTCAACTCCGGGTCGATCTTGACGCCGATGGGTGACGGAAAACGGCCCGGAACCGGGGTGGCCGTGACCGGCTTAAGGGTGCCCAGACCCCGCGCGGCAAGATCGCGGGCGATGCCATGGATGCCCAGCGCATCGGGGCGGTTTGGGGTGACCTTGATTTCGACCACCGGGTCGTTGACACCCTTCCAGTCGATGTAGCGCTCACCAAGCGGCGCATCGGCAGGGAGTTCGATGATGCCATCATGATCTTCGGACAGCATCAGCTCACGTTCGGAACACAGCATCCCGTTCGAATCGACGCCGCGGATGTTGCCGGGTTTGAGGTCGACTCCGGTGCCCGGAACATGCGTGCCGGGGGGGGCAAAGACGCCGACCAGCCCGGTCTTAGCATTCGGCGCGCCACAGACGACCTGCACTTCTTCCGACCGGCCACCGGGGCCATCGGGAAAGGTTTCCACCCGGCAAACGCGCAGGCGGTCGGCATTGGGGTGCTGCACGGCCTCGATCACGCGACAAATGCGGAAAGCCCCCAGCGCGGCGGTGGGGTCTTCGATCCCTTCGACCTCCAGACCAAGGTCGGTCAACGCCTCGGACAAGGCGTCGATGGTGGCCGTGGTATCAAGGTGATCTTTCAGCCAGGACAGGGTGAATTTCATCGAAGCGTTTCCCGTAGCAGTGCGGCCAACGGCTTATCGCAAAGGTTGGCCAAGGGGAAGCCGGGTCACGCCAAGGCCGTGTCAGGGGGCAGTGATCCAAAGCCACGCATTAAACAGTCCGAACAGCAGCGGCTGGTGGGCAAGATAGATGATCAGGCTGTGGCGTCCGGGAAAGGTCAGGTGCCGCACAATGCGTGAGGCATGGTGGGTGGGCCAGAGGTCGGCTCGCAAGGCGCGGGCAAAGGCGATTCCTGCCAGTGCAGGCGCGGCCCAAGGGACAAGCGGGACATAGTCGCCCATCATCGGGCGGGTTTCGGCAAGTCCGATCCAGACCAGTGCCAGACCGTCAAAGGCCGGGCTGTGGTCCAGCCAGCCCCCTGCGAAGACCAGCGCTGCCAGCGCCAGCGTCAGCGGCCAAGGCAGGCGCAGGGCGATCAGGCCGATCAAGGCGGTCGCGGCCATCGCATGGAGGATGCCGAACCAGATCGTGCCGCCAGGGACGAACCAGATGCTGCCCAGCGTTACCAGTGCGGCGGCGACGACCAGTTTGGCCCAGCGCAGCCAGAACCCGCGCCAGCGGATGCCTTGGCCATGCGCCAACCAAAGGCTAACACCTGACAGGAACAGAAAGCTGCCGGCGATGGCCCTTGCGAAATAATGCCAGAAGGGCTGGGACATCGTGTCAGCCGGGATGCGACCAAACAGCGCCAGATCAAAGGTGAAGTGGAAGATCACCATGCAGACGACCGCCAGTGTCCGGGCGGAGTCCTGCAGGATCAGACGGGGTTTCAGGGGCATTGTCATGGGGCGCAACCGTCGCCCGTAACCGTGCAGCAGGCAAGGGTGCGCCGGTGGATCACGCCGATTTCTTCAAAGAAATCGTTGCGGAGCCTTTGAAGGCTCCGGTCCGGAATTTTGAAAAATTCCGGTTTCCGGCGATTAGAACAGCTGCAGCAGACGCTTGAGGTAATCCAGTTCCTCCAGCGGTCGCGCCAGTTCGCCCGAGCGGCGGCGAATCTCGTCCAGCAGTTCCTGCGCCCGGACGTTCGGGTCGTTCTGCACCATGTTGTCATCGGACCCGATCCGCGCGGTCTCTCCCGGTTTGCGGCCCAGAGGGTCGGTCCCGTTCGGATCGGCGCTGCCGAATTCCCGTTCGCCACCATTGGCCTCGCGGTTCTCGCGCTGTTCCTCGGCCAAGGCCTCGCCGAAATTCTGCATCCCGTCGCGCATCGCCTCAAGCGCGTCAGCCTGCCGGTCAAGCGCGCCGTCAAGGTCGCCGTCGCGCAGCGCGTCTTCGGCCTGCTCCATCGCCTCGGCGGCGCGGTCAAGACTGCGGCGGCCGTCTTCGGCAGCCTCTGTGCCGTCGCCGGGCAGATCGCCGTTCTGCAGGTCATCAAGCCGTTCGCGCAAGGCACGCTGGCGGTCGGTCAGTGAGCCCTGATCCGCTTCTTCCCCGGTGCCGTCACCCTCGCTCTCGCCTTCACCTTGACCTTCGCCTTCCTGTTCGCCCTCACCTTCGCCCGGCTGCTCACCCGGACGCGGCACGCCCTGCAGATCGCGGAAGGCGTCGTCGGACAGTTCCTGCTGGTCGCGCATCGCGTCGCCCAGCTCTTGCATGCCCTTCTGGCCGGGCGCGCCCTGCCCCTCGCCGCCTTCGCCTTGGGTGACCTCCATGTTCTCCATGAATTCGCGCAGCTTTTCCATAAGCTCGGCGGCTTCGGCGGTCTTGCCTTCTTCCATCAGGCGCTGCAGTTCATCCAGCATTTCTTGCAGCTGGTCGCCGGTCATCTGACGGCCCTGCATGCCTTCCTGCTTTTCGCTGTCACCGGGATTGCGCTGCGCTTCTTCGCCCAGTTCGCGCATGTATTCGTTCAGCGCCTGCTGCATTTCCTTCATCAGCTGGTCGATTTCTTCGGGCGAGGCACCATTCTTGATCGCCTCTTGAAGTCGATCCTCGGCCCGCTGCAGGCGTTCGAAGGCGGACTGCAGGTTGCCCTCTTCGACCATCAGCGCGATGGTCCACAGCTTTTCGGCAATCGCGTCGCGGTCCTCAATGGTCAGGCTTCCCTCTTTCGCCTCAAGCTCGCGCAACAGGACGCGCAGGTGCAGGTGGGCGCGTTCGTGGCGGATAAAACCTTCGGGCCGGTGGGTCACGGCTTTCAGGATTTCCACCGCGCGGGGGGCGTTGATACGAGTCCACAGGATATCGCGGCGCATTTCGATCAGGGCCGCGGCCAGCGGGTCAAAAAAGCGCTTGCCGTGCAGGGTGACCGCGTAGGGGGTCGAGGCCCCTTCTTGCCCAGCCGCGTCGATGGCGGTGAAGACCATGGTCACCGGCAGATTGGCAAAGACGTGTTTGGACAAATCGTCAATCAGGGTCTCGGTGATCTCGGTGCGCTTGCCTTTCAGCGGCATCGGCAGGTCAAGGACCACGGCTTCCACCGGCTCGTGGTCTGCGCCCAGACCATGGCGGCGGTCGATCTTTGCCATGTCCAGCGTGATCGTCACCCGGCCCGCGACGACACCATAGTCATCGGTGGCCGTGAATTTCTGCTTGAAGCGACCGTCCGCCTCGCGCCCCATCTCGCCCGCGACTTCAATCAGGGGCAGACCATCCGGGGTGGCGGTGATCTGCCACAGGCGGCCACCT
>CAIXBE010000465.1 GCA_903917595.1 uncultured Rhodobacterales bacterium | reverse complement strand
CGTCCTGACCGGCGAAAAACCGGACGAACGCCGCGATGAACGCGATCACCTGATTGACCGGCGCGCGCTGACCTTTGCCTGGTATCTTCTATCCTTCGGTATCCTTGGCGTCATCATCACGCTTGCGCTGGGGGCCACGGCATTGCTTGCGATGAATCTTATCCTTGGCCTTTGTGCGCTGTCGGAAATCTTCAAGGACGCCGTCAAGCTGTGGCTTTACCGGCGCGCGGCCTGACCATGGCAGCACCCCCCGGACGGATCGAAAACCGCATCCGCCGCCTGCGCTTTGATGCGGGCGAGATGACGCAAAAGGACCTTGCCGACAAGGTGGGTGTCACCCGCCAGACCCTGCTTGCCATCGAGAACGGCAAGTATTTTCCGACCCTCGAACTGGCCTTCCGCATCGCCCGCGCCTTTGGTGTCGGCCTGGACGAGGTCTTTACCTTCCACGACGTCTGACCCTTTCTCACCCGGAGTCCCGACATGATCCGCCTTTTTTCGCGGCCGATGCCGCTTGTCCTTCTCTTGGCCTTCTGCACCTTCATCCCGGTCCTGATGGCCCTGGTCCGCGTGGTGCAGATCCCGACCGGCACCTGGCCCGAGGACAGCGCCCGGTTGGCGGTTGCCCCCTTCGCATGGGGCCTGCATGCCGCCGCCGGGGCCGCCTTTGGAATTACCGGACCGCTGCAATTCGCGCTGGCCCTGCGCCGCCGCTTTGGGCGGTTGCACCGGATTTCGGGCCGGATCTTCGTGGTGGCCGGGGCGGTGCTTGGCCTGTCCGGGCTGTCGCTGCTGGCGCAGGTCACCTCTATCAGCACCGCGATTGTGGGCATAGGCCGCGGGGTCTTCGGGCTGGCGCTGCTCGGAGCCCTTGGGATGGCGATGGCCGCGATCCAGGCCCGCGACATCCCGCGCCACCGCGCCTGGGTGATCCGCTCCTATGCGATCGGCATGGGGTCGGGGACCATCGCATTGGTGTTCTTCCCGATCTACATCATCAGCGAAGCCCCCCCGATCGGTCCCATCTTTGACCTGATCTTTATCGGCTGGTGGACCCTGAACATCGGCTTTGCCGAATTTCTGATCCGCCGGTTCTTTCCAACTCACACCCGGATACCCGCATGAAAACTGCATGTTATACCGCCTATGGCGGCCCCGAGACCATCGCATTCGCCGATGCCCCGCCCCCCCGCCTGGCGGCAGGCGAAGTCCTGATCCGGGTCCATGCCGCTCCGGTTACCGCCGGCGACGCCCGGATGCGGTCGGGACAAGTGCCGCGCGGGTTCGGGGTGATCTTTCGGCTGGTGATCGGCTGGAACCGTCCCCGCATCGCCCCCGGCTGGGCCTTTTCCGGCGAGGTGGCAGGCCTTGGCGCGGGGGTCACCTCGCTTGCCATCGGGCAAAGGGTGTTCGGCCTCAAAGGCATCAAGGGCGGGACTCATGCCGATTATCTGGTGATAGGGGCTGACAGGGCGATCCTGCCCTTGCCCGACAGCCTGAGCCATGAGGAGGGTGCCGCCTTCTTCTTCGGCGGGCTGACAGCGCTGCAGTTCCTGACCGTCAAGGCAGGCTTGCGACCGGGGGAAAGGGTGCTGATCAACGGGGCCACCGGGGCGGTGGGCAGCGCCGCCGTCCAGATCGCGGCACATCTTGGGGCAAAGGTAACCGCCGTTGCCTCATCGGCCAACCACGCGCTGGCACTAAGACTGGGGGCAACAGCCGTGCATGACTACCGTGACGGGCCAGTGTCGGGGACTTTTGACGTGATCCTTGACGTGATCGGCACCTGTGGTTGGACCAGGGCGCGGGGGCTTTTGGCCTCCGGTGGCAGGCTGTGCCTGATCACCGCTGACCTTGCTCAGACCTTGGGCGTTGCCTTGCGACCCCGGCGACAAGGCCGGCGGATCATCGCGGGCACCTCCAACGAGGCCAGGTCCGCGATGGAGCATCTGCTGCGCTTGCATCACCAGGGCAGTTATACCCCGGTTCTGGGAGAGGTTCTACCGTTTGACCAGTTGCAACAGGCGCACCGGATTGCCGAAAGCTTTCACAAACCGGGAAATCTGGTCGTGGTCATGGCGCCGTAGGCCGGGCTTCAGCCCGGCACCGCTCTAGCCCCGCCGCGCTGCCCAGATCAGCCCGCGCCGCATCAACTCGGCGGCAGGACCCGTGCCGATGACATCGGCCTTGTGGCCCAGCGCGTTGTAATAGACGCGGCCCGCGCCGTAGAATTTGCTGAACACCACCGGCATCGCCACCGGGCCATTCACCGCATGTGGGCCATCGGTCACCGGGAAGTCGGTGACCGCATGGACGCGCACCGCGGGGTCGATGTGCAGGTAATACTGCTCAGTCTCGACCTCGAAATCCGCGATTCCCGCGACCAGCGGGTCCGCCGATACGATGCGCACGCCATAGCGCACCCCGTCATTGCCCGGATGCGCCACCCATTGCGCTCCGGTCATGAACTGCCAGTCCACATTGGCGCGAAAGGCGTCGCACATGCCGCCATGACAGCCTGCGATCCCGGTGCCTGCTGCCACCGCCGCGCAGGCGTTCACGGCCTGATCCTTGCCGATCTCGGACATGGTCCAGACTGGCACGATCAGATCGACCGCTTTCAACGCCTCGGGATCGTCAAAGCAGGCCAGACTGTCGGTGACCCGAACCGCCATCCCCGCCTGATCCAGCCAGCCCGCGAACAGGGCGGCGACCTTGTCAGGTTCATGCCCGTCCCAACCGCCCCAGGTAATCAGCGCCTGCGTCATGCCATGCTCCTTTGATTGTCGCGCCACGCTAGGGACGGCGATCCTTCCGGTCAATGAACAGGCGATGCTTCCTGCAGGCTGGTAAGCCCAGGCTAAGGACCCTGCGCGGTTTCACGGCACCGGCCCCACACGCCGCCGGAACAGACGGGACAGCAGGCCGATCATCAGGGCCAAGCTCGCCCAGCCCCCTGCGAAACCCACTCCTGCGCAGGCCAATCCGGCCGTTGTCACCGGAACTGCAGGCGCAAAATCGGCCCAGGTGTCCTGCAAAAGCTCGACGTCGGCAAAGCGGTGCGGCAGCACCAGTCGCTCGATGACTCCAGAGAACCGCAACATCTGCAGATCGGCCCGCAAGCTTTCGGTCCGTGCAAAGGTCGCGCGAAGATCAGCGGCATGCTGCCCGGAAAATCCTTCGGCCCCCAGGGCCAGAAGCGCGCCTTCGCGGTCAAATCCCGCCTTTGCGGCCGAGGCGTCAAACTCGGCCGCGACTTCGGTCAGGGCATCTACCTGACCTGCCAGCCGCTGCAGATATTGCTGCGAGAATTCGGGGAACTGCGACAAAGCCACCGCTCCTGCCGCCCCACCCGCCAAAGCCACCAAACGCCTGATCATGTCCATCTCCGAAATCACTCTGGGCGCGTCCGCGGCAACAGCCCTGCCACACCGGCGCAACCCCTATCGGTCCTTTGTTTCTGCGCCATCCTTGTCACTGTGATGACGGAGGTCCCGTCCATCGCCCCTGCGACGTTGACCGCTTGACCGGCTGATTCCGGTGCAAACGGACCGAAGGCCCGTCGCCCCCTTAATACCGCTGCGCCGGTTCGGGGCGGTTCTGAACCACCCCCTCGATGGCCGCCATCAGGTCCGGGGTCATCGCCGCCTTGTGGTCCAGCGCCGCAAGATTGTCGGTCAGCTGCGACAGTTGCGAGGCACCCAGGATCACCGTCGAGACCCGAGGGTTGGCCAGACACCAGAGCAACGCCAGATGATGGATCGGCATCCCCGCGCCATCGGCCAGCTTGGCCAGCGCCTTGACCTGCTCCACCCGGCGGCGGCCCTTTGGCCCCTCGATGATGTCGCGCAGCCATTCGTAACCGGGCAAGGCGGCCCGGCTGTCCTGCGGCACACCGTCATTGTATTTGCCGGTCAGAAGACCCGAGGCCAGCGGCGACCAGATCGTCGTGCCCAGTCCGTAGGAGTCATAAACCGGCGCGTAATCGCGTTCGACCTTGTCGCGTTCAAAGAGGTTATACTGCGGCTGCTCCATCGTTGGCGGCGTCAGCCCGTCGCGCCGCGCCACCAGATGCGCCTCGGTAATCTGTTGCCCCGACCATTCCGAGGTGCCCCAATACAGCACCTTGCCCTGCAAAATCAGGTTGTGCATCGCCCGCACGGTTTCTTCGATCGGGGTGTCGAGGTCCGGACGGTGGCAGAAATACAGGTCCAGATGATCCACCCGCAGCCGTTTCAGCGCGGCATGGCAAGCCTCGGTCACATGCTTGGCTGACAGCCCGCGCTGGGTGGGTTTCTCGCCACCCCAGAACACCTTGGAGGAGACGACATAGCTGTCGCGGCTCCACCCCAGTTCGGCAATCGCCTGACCCATGACAAGTTCGGAATTGCCCGCCTCGTAGCCTTCGGCATTGTCGAAAAAGTTGATCCCGGCGTCATAGGCGGCAGTCAAAAGCTGCTTGGCGGGGGTAAGGTCCACCTGTTTGGCAAAGGTCACCCACGAGCCAAAGGAAAACTCGGATACCTTCAGGCCTGATTTTCCAAGACGACGATAGTCCATGTTGACCTCCCCAGATGTGTGCGTGCAGGGATAGGTGGCCGTGGCGCGGCAAAGGTCAAGAGCAGTTCTAGTGTTGCATTGCTTGACCTGGTCTTCATGGCTACAGCTTGCTGAACATCGGGGACAACATGACGAAAATCTATCGCGAGTCTTTCGGATATTTCCTGTCGTCCTTGCTCGTGCTTCTGCTCGTGGCCTTCTTTCTTGAAGCCATGCTCTGGTTTCTGCAGCCAAGCTCACAAATGTCGGTCTCTTTCGTCGCGCTTACCTTCATCGCATATGGCTTTCACCGCCACTTTCTGTTCGGAGAGACCCTTCACCTTACAAAGCAGACGATTGCTCGGGGCGCGCCACCGCAGAAGTTCGGCTGGTTCATCCTTGTCAGCGGGGCGCTGGTTCTGATCCCGGTCGTTGTAGCTGTGACCCTGGCTTTCCAGTATTCCAGCGACAGGGATACGATGCTGATCGTCGTTCTGGTGGCGATCATGCCGGTCTATCTTCTGACGCTCAGCCTGTTCGGGACGGCGCTCCCGGCGACGGTGGCCCGCGACGGGACTTACCGGCTGTCACAAGGCCTGCGCGCCGGAT
>CAIXBE010000464.1 GCA_903917595.1 uncultured Rhodobacterales bacterium | reverse complement strand
CTGCGGTTCGATGCGCTGGCGATCAACGATCGGCTGAATGCGTTCTTTGCAGCGGGGTTCTATTACAAGACCTTCATGTGGCCCAAGGCCTTCTGGGAGAAGGTTTATGAGCCGATCATTCGGCGCGCGGCTGGTCTTGGGTCGGTCAGCCGGGTGGAGGACCCGGACGAATATGACAAGGGATTCCTGCACTGTGACCTGTTGGTCATCGGGGCCGGGCCCGCGGGTCTGATGGCCGCGCTGACCGCTGGCCGGGCGGGCAAGCGGGTGATCCTTGCGGACGAGGATTTCCGCATGGGTGGGCGCATGAATGCCGAGACATTTTCGGTTGGCGGCAAGGCCGGGGCCGATTGGGCGGCGGGCGCGGTGGCAGAACTGGCGACGTTGCCGAACGTTCGTTCTCTTAACCGCACTACAATCATCGGAGCCTTCGACCACGGCATCTATGGTGCGGTAGAGCGGGTATCGGATCACCTTGCAGCACCCTTGAAGGGCAAGCCGAGGCAAGTTCTGTGGCGCATCTATTCGCAACGGGCGATCCTGGCTGCAGGGGCAACCGAACGACCGATCGCATTCGAGAACAACGACCGGCCGGGTATCATGCTTGCAAGCGCTTTGCGCGCCTATGCCAATCGCTGGGGCGTGAAAGTGGGCGAGCAGGTTGCGGTTTTCACGAACAATGATGACGGGCTGCGGACGGCCGCCGATCTGACGGCCAAGGGCGTCGAGGTTGTGGCGGTCGTCGACAGCCGCAACGGAGATGAGGTGATTGATACCTCGGGTCGCCTGGGGTTGAAGTCCATCTATGTCCGGGATCGCGATGGGAACACCCGGACAATCAACGCGGATGCTCTTGGTGTTTCGGGAGGTTGGAACCCCAATGTGAATATCCATTCTCATCATCGTTCACGCCCGGTTTGGGACACATCCATCGCGGCCTTTGTGCCAGGGGCGGATGGGCCTCCGGGCCTTCTGGTCGCCGGGGCGGCGGCGGGGGTTTACTCCACCCACGCGGCGTTGCAGACGGGGCGGGATGCGGCGATTGCGGCGCTGGGGCTGACCGGAGCCGCCGACCTGCCCGAAGCAGAGGATGCGCCAGTGCGGATTACCCCGCTTTGGCATGTCGCGCATGGCAAGGGCCGGGCCTGGATCGACCAGCAGAACGACGTGACCGTCAAGGATATCAAGCTGGCGCAGCAAGAGAACTTCACCAGTGTCGAGCATATGAAGCGCTACACTACGCTGGGGATGGCGACCGATCAGGGCAAGACCGGCAACGTCATCGGCCTTGCGGTGATGGCCGAACTGACCGGGCGGTCGATCCCCGAAACCGGAACGACGATTTACCGGCCGCCCTATACTCCGGTGGCGCTGGGTGCGCTGGCGGGGCGGTCGCGCGGCAAGGAGTTCAAGCCCTTCCGCCTGACCCCAAGCCACGACTGGGCCGCCGAACAGGGTGCGTTCTTTGTCGAGGTCGGCAACTGGCTGCGGACGCAATGGGTGCCTGTGGCCGGAGAGACCGAATGGCGGCAGTCTGTGGACCGCGAGGTTCTGGCAACGCGCAAATCGGTTGGCATCTGCGACGTGACCACGTTGGGCAAGATCGACATACAGGGCACAGATGCGGGGGCTTTCCTTGACCGTGTCTATGCCAACACGTTCTCCACTCTTGCGATTGGCAAGTGCCGCTATGGGCTGATGCTGCGCGAAGACGGGATGGTGTTCGACGACGGCACCACGGCGCGGATGGGTGAACATGAATTCGTGATGACCACGACCACGGCCAATGCGGTCACCGTGTTCCGGCATCTGGAGTTCTGCCGTCAGTGCCTGTGGCCGGATATGGATGTGCAGTTGATCTCAACCACCGAAGCCTGGGCGCAGTTTTCGGTCGCGGGGCCGAATGCGCGCAAGCTGTTGGAGAAGGTCGTCGATCAGGACATCTCGGACGCGGCATTTCCGTACATGGGTGCGGGGAACATCACGGTCGGGGGCCTGCGGGCGCGGCTGTTCCGGATCAGCTTTTCGGGCGAGTTGGCATACGAGATCGCCGTCCCCACCCGCTATGGCGATGCGCTGTTGCGCGAGATGCTGGCCAAGGGGGCGGAGTTCGAGCCGATCGTCTATGGCACCGAGGCGCTGGGCGTTATGCGGATCGAAAAGGGCCATGTCGCGGGGGGCGAGTTGAACGGGCAATCCACCGCGCTGAACATGGGGCTGGGCAAGATGGTATCGAAGAAGAAGGATTCCATCGGCATGGTCCTGTCGCAGCGCGAAGGGATGGTCGTGGAGACCGGCTATCGGTTGGTGGGGGTCAGGCCGGTCGATCCAAAGGCCAAGCTGGTGGCGGGCAGTCATTTCCTTGCGATTGGCGCGGCTCCGGTTGCGGCAAATGACGGAGGTTGGCTGACGTCAAAGGTCTATTCGCCCCATCTGGGCTGCGATATCGCGCTGGGATACCTGAAGGCCGGCGACAAAAAGATCGGCACCCGGATGCGGGCGGTCAATCTGGTGGGGGGCATCGATACCGAGGTCGAGATCATCAGCCCGCACATGTTCGACCCGGAAGGAGAACGGCTTCGTGGCTAATCTGCATGCACTGACAGCGCTGGGCGCGCGGGAAGCGGCGGTCATCACGGTTGGGCCGCTGACCATCACCGAACGGTTTGACGTGGCGCTGGCGTCGGTCGCGGCGCGGCGGGGGCGGATGGCGGATCTGGTCAAGGCGGCCAAGGCCTGCGGTCTGCCGCTGCCCGACCCGGCGCGACATCAGTCGGCGGAGATTTACGCGGCTTTCTGGACCGCGCCCGAAATGTGGCTGGTCGAAGCGCCCTTTGCCAGCCATGAGCTGATCGAAGCGATGCTGAAGGCGGCTTTGGGCGTTGCGGCCAGCGTCACCGAACAAACGGATGCCTGGGTCGCTTTTGATCTTGCGGCCCCGGACCTGTCGCCGCTGCTGGCGCGACTGTGCAACGTAGATTTCCCGGCGGTGCCTGCGGGCCACGCGACCCGCACGATGATCGAACATCTTGGCTGCTATCTGATCAAGCATGGCGCCGGATCAGCGCGGCTGTATGGCCCCCGGTCCAGCGCGAAAAGCCTGCTGCATGCGCTGGAGGTGGCCGCTGCTTCGGTCTGGTAAGGGCCAAAGTCGGGTTTGTCTTGATGTAAACGGTGTTTCCCGGTAGTGAAAAACACTAGGTGATTTTCCGGGATTTCCCCATGTCAGACGGCGATCCACTTCCTGTCCTGCCGCGCGGCAAGCCGGCCTTTGACCAGGACCCCCACCGCGTCCGCGAAATCACCGAGCGCAACCTTGAGGCCGCGATTGGCCGCGAAGTACGCAACTTTCGCCGCCAGCAAGGGATGACGGTCGCAGACCTTGCGGCGGTGACCGGCCTGTCCATCGGCATGCTGTCGAAGATCGAGAACGGCAATACCTCGCCCAGCTTGACGACGTTGCAGGTGCTGAGCCATGCGTTTTCCGTCCCGGTCACGGCGTTTTTCAAAAGCTATGAGGAACGTCGCGATGCCCAGCATGTGAAAGCGGGCGAACATATCGAAATTGAACGCCGGGGCACGCGGGCGGGGCACCAGTATAACCTTTTGGGTCATATCGGGTCGAATTCGTCCGGTGTGGTGGTCGAGCCCTATATCATCACGCTGACAACCGAGAGCGACACGTTCCCGGCCTTTCAGCATGAGGGGCTGGAGCTTTTGTACATGCTGGAAGGCGAGGTGGACTATCGCCACGGTGATCAGGTCTATGCGCTGAAACCCGGCGACAGTCTGTTCTTTGACGCCGATTCGCCGCACGGGCCCGAAGTGCTGGTCAAACTTCCGGCGCGGTATCTGTCCGTGATCTGTTACCCGCAAGGTTAGCGGGACACTCTGCGCTCCCTTGCGGGCGCTTATCGCGGATCCGACGAAGAGGGCGCGACCGATGAGCGGTTGGCGTGATCCCAGACTTCCTTGCGGATGCGGGCGGTCTTGTAGGCGTCAAGCACAGCCATGGCCCAGACGAACAGCGCACCCGATACCTTGCCGACAAAGGACACATCAACGGCGGCCGTCTTGAGGGTGAAGCCGCCCAGCAGCACGGCAAAGCAGACGAAGACCAGCCCGCGCAGGGGCTGGCGGTTCAGGACCTGGCCCATACCCGGCAGGATCAACGCTACGGCGAGGACGATATGGGGATGCACGGGCGGCTTCATGTCGGGTCCTTGGGCAATGCCAGCACATCCTCGCGGATCGCGCGCAGCCTGTCGAGGATTGGTGTCAAGCGGGCAGAGTCAAGCGGCACCATACCCATTTCCGCCTCGCGGAAGATCAGATAGCGGCCCCGGTCGGCCTCCTCGGCCAGAAAGACGATCCGCAGGCCTTTTGGCGACAGGACAAGCTCCTTTATGCGGGGATCGGCGAACAGGTCGGCGTGGCGAGCGATCAGGTCGTCGGGCGGGATGCGGGTGGCATCATCGCTGCGGACCGAAATCTCTTTTGGCAGGCAGTTGGGTGTGGGCAGCGACTGCGGCAGGGTCGTGAAACGGGTGAAGGGCTCGTTGCCCGAGGGGCGGGCCATCAGGTTGAGCGTCGCGCGCAGCGGCATCGGTTCGGGCAGGGTGACAAGGACCCAAAGCGCGGGAAGCTTCCTGAAGGTCAGGGTATCGGGGATGACCTGCAGGTCAAAGCCAAGGCCCTGCTGGCGGCCGGTCATCCGGGGAAAGCCGGTCGGTTGCAGGCGTGCTTCGCCACCGTCAAACAAAGGTTTGATCGCATCGAAATAGCTGGCGCGGGAAAGGGTTCGGGCGCGGCTTTCAGCGATCAGGCGAAAGGATAGCCAAAGGCCAAGGGCGGCGATGGCAAGGCCAAGGGGAATGAGGGGGGACATGGGAAATCGGCCCGCCCCCGGGGTGGGGGCGGGCCTTGTGCCTTAGTAGCCCTTCGGTTTCGGCCAGGGCATGGTGAACTGGGCGCCCCGGTTAACGAAGCGGTAGCGCCAGAAGTGGAACCACAGCGACACGACGATGTAGAACCCGATCATCGCCACAAGCTGGGTGCCGTAGCCCAGGAACACCGCAAAGAAGGTGATCGCGCACAGCGCCAGCAGAACGATGGCAGGCAGCGGGTGGAACGGATGTTCATAGCCGCGCTTGATCGAGTCGAGCGGCCATTTCTTGCGGAACATGATGATGTTCAGCGGCATGAACGTATAGCCCAAGAGGCCTGACAGGATCGAGAAGGTGATGACCTGATCAAGCGGTGCCCCCAGCGCAAAGATCAGAGCGATGGGAACCAGAAACACGATTGCCCGGTAGGGGGTGCGATACTTCGGGTGAACCGCACCAAACCAGCCCGGCAGATACTTGTCGCGGCCCATGGCGAACCATGCGCGGCTGGCGTCGTTGATGCAGCCGTTGGCGCTGGCAAGCGTGGCGAAGAGGGTGCCGAAGCCAAGAAGCCAGATCAGCCCGTTCGACCCCGACAGACGCGCGGTGTCGAACAACGGTGCAACCGACCCGTTCACGCCGTCGCCCAGGAATTCGTAGGGCAGAACACCGGTGCAGATATACCAGGTCAGGGTCGCGGCGATCAGCAGCGTCATGATCCCCGTCAGCGTGCCGAATGGCAGCGCGCGGGCCGGAGAGCGGACTTCTTCGGCCGCCTGGGTCGTGCCTTCGATGCCAAGGTAGTACCACAGGCCAAAGTGCATGGCGGCAAGGACGCCGATCCAGCCATAGGGAAGTTCGTGGCCTTCAAAGAGGGCGGCATGCTCCATGATCCCGCCACCGACGATGCCGGAGGTGGACAGGAACAGGACCAGAATCGCGGCAAAGGCAATCGCGGTGATGACCAGGTTGAAGACCAGCGTGGCAAGAACGCCCCGATAGTTCAGCCAGGCCAGGAACATGATGACGAGGACGATGAAGGGACGCTGATCCAGCGCCGCCTCATGGCCGCTCATCCCGGCAACGACCGAGAAGAGATATCCGGCGGTGATCGCGTTCCCTGCCTCAAGCATCGTGTAGGCGAAGACCAGATACAGGCCGACGTTGAACGCCATCAGCGGCCCGACGAT
>CAIXBE010000463.1 GCA_903917595.1 uncultured Rhodobacterales bacterium | reverse complement strand
TCGAGCCCATAGCCAAAGCGGTCATTCCGCCAAGAGGTCGCCCGCAAGCCCCAGTAGGGTGGCATCTCGAAAGATTTTCCCAGCCAACCGACGGTCGCTTCGCCCAGCGTTGAATGGACAATCGTGCTGTGCGGGGCAGTCTGACCGCCCGTATAGACTGAAACTTCGACCTCAGCCCGTGCCGATATCGCGGCAAGAATAAAGGTCACACAAGCGGCACCAGCCAAAAAGACGCGACGAAGGGCCTTTGCTACCAGTGAAAGCCCACGTCTAAAGATGTTTCCGGTCCATTTCAGCCCCGCGACGGCCCGGCGTCGAACTGCAGAATCAGACCGCAACAGACGATCAGCCCCCCAGCCAAGCAAGCCTCCAGCAAGCACCTGCCAGATCGTGTGGGCACGAACCTCGATCCTTGATCCGCCGACAAAGGCCGCAGACAGCAGGACGATTCCTTGCGCTACCGGATTCTTGCGAAGGCAGTCATGGACAAGCGAGCTTGCCCCGAAGGCCGCGGCAGCGGTGTGGCCCGACGGAAAGCCCTTGTCGCCCCCGTTGGGTCGGAGGTTCAACGAAGCGTCTCCCAGAATGGCTTTTGACCCATGGGTGATTCCGAGCATTGTTACAAAGCGCACTGCGAACTCCTTGCCTCCGCCACTTGTCGCCGAACAGCCCCAGGCCAGTAGCGGCAACGCAATCTGAAGATTGTCGCCGTAACGTCGCACGGACGGCTCGGTCATGACAAGAGTTGCCACAATCAACCCAAGCACCAGATGCACCATAGCCAGCGATCGCAGGATCTTTCCGAACATCATTCGCCCCAGACAAACGGGCGCGAATTTCACGCCGACAAAAGTGATTAGCAAGGATTCCGCACGGAATCATATCTTTCAGTTGACCCGAGGTTGTCAACATCAGCCGCCGCATATGACCTTTCCGGGCAAAGTGCCCGCTGAGGTCTTGCCGATTTGCGGGTCAGCGCAGAAGATTTGCTGCCCTGCGCGCCTTTGTCCGCTGGACGAGCCTTGACGGCTTGGCTAAACACGCGCCGGACGGGGTATGGTTTTCCATGACCTCTCAAGTCATATGGGTCGGCAAAGGCAGGCCCGAAAGGGGAGAAGTTCTCGTGTCCCACGCAGACGATCACGCAGGCACCGGCGAAGGCACTCGGCGGGACTTCCTGTACTACGCCACGGCAGGTGCCGGAGCGGTTGCAACAGGTGCCGCTGTCTGGCCACTGGTCAACCAGATGAACCCGTCGGCCGATGTCCGGTCGCTGGCGTCGATCCTTGTCGATGTCTCGACGGTCGATCCCGGCACGCAGCTGACGGTGAAATGGCGCGGCAAGCCCGTGTTCATCCGCCACCGCACCGGCGAAGAAATCGCATTGGCGCAAACCCAGGACGCCGAAGCTGCGGGCAAGCTGCCCGACCCGGTTGCGCGCAACGCCAACCTGGCAGACGAGACCGCTGAAGCCACCGACGGCAACCGCACCATCCCCTCGCCCGAGGGTGAAGGCGCTGGTGCTTGGGTCGTTCAGATGGGTGTCTGCACCCACCTTGGCTGCGTTCCTTTGGGCGATCAGGGTGATTTTGGCGGCTGGTTCTGCCCGTGCCACGGTTCGCACTATGATATGGCCGGACGCATCCGCAAGGGTCCCGCGCCAGAGAACCTTCCGATTCCGCCCGTTTCCTGGGTGGACGCCAGCACAATCAAGCTTGGGTAAGGGAAAGAAATCATGGCCGGAATTCCGCACGATCATTACGAGCCCAAGTCGTCTGGTGAGCGCTGGTTGTACAAGCGTCTGCCCATCGTCGGGCTTTTGTACGACACCATCATGATCCCGACCCCGAAGAACCTGAACTGGATGTGGATCTGGGGCATTGTCCTGACCTTCTGCCTTGCCTTGCAGATTGTCACCGGCATCGTCCTTGCCATGCACTACACGCCGCATGTCGACATGGCCTTTGCAAGCGTCG
Organism: uncultured Rhodobacterales bacterium; assembly: GCA_903917595.1. GTDB lineage: Bacteria > Pseudomonadota > Alphaproteobacteria > Rhodobacterales > Rhodobacteraceae > Tabrizicola > Tabrizicola rara. Next base: position 351 of record CAIXBE010000463.1, on the reverse strand, counting down.
AACACATCATGCGCGATGTGAACGGCGGGCATATGCTGCGCTATCTGCATGCCAACGGCGCGTCGCTGTTCTTCTTTGCCGTCTACCTGCACATCTTCCGCGGCCTGTACTACGGCAGCTACAAGGCCCCGCGCGAGATCACCTGGATCATCGGCATGCTGATCTATCTGGCGATGATGGCCACGGCCTTCATGGGCTACGTCCTGCCCTGGGGTCAGATGTCCTTCTGGGGTGCCACCGTGATTACCGGCATCATCGGCGCGATCCCCGGCATTGGCGAGGCGTTCCAGTCCCTGCTTCTGGGTGGCGCTGCCGTGGACAACGCCACGCTGAACCGCTTCTTCAGCCTGC
>CAIXBE010000462.1 GCA_903917595.1 uncultured Rhodobacterales bacterium | reverse complement strand
GCCTTGTCACGGTCGTTGAACTTGCCGGTGCATTCCAGCACCACGTCGATACCCTGCCAGTCCAGTTCCTCGGGCGAATAGGTAGACATCATCCGGATCGGTCCGCGGCCAAGGTCCAGCCCTGCTTCGGAGACGTTCACGGCCCCGGGAAAGCGACCGTGGATGCTGTCATAGCGCATCAGGTGGGCGTTGGTCTCGATCGGGCCGGTAGCGTTGATTGCGACGACTTGCACGTCGTTGCGGTTCGATTCCACGATATGCGCCAGCGTGCAGCGCCCGATGCGGCCAAAACCGTTGATGCCGACAGTCACGGTCATAGAAGATTTCCCCGTTGTTCCCGTGCTTCGGTTAGCGGGTAAGAATTGGCGTGGAAAGTCAAAAAATGATACTCTTTCAGCATGTTAGCGCAATCTTTCCCTGTTTGCGCTAACCCTTGGAGCGGCTTTGCCGAATCCTTCGATCCGGGCTAGACCGGACAGCGAACAGACGGAGCCTGACATGAGCGGACTACTTGCCCTTCTTGACGACGTGGCGGCCATTGCCAAGGTCGCTGCAGCCTCGATTGACGACATCGCGGCGGCGGCGGCCAAGGCAGGGGCCAAGGCTGCAGGCGTGGTGATTGATGACGCGGCGGTGACGCCCAAGTATGTGCATGGCTTCGAGGCCAACCGGGAACTGCCGATCATCTGGCGCATCTCCAAAGGGTCGCTGAAGAACAAGCTGCTCATCCTGCTGCCCGGCCTTCTGGCGCTGGATTACTTTGCCCAATGGGCAATCACGCCCCTGTTGATGCTGGGCGGGGCCTATCTGTGTTTTGAGGGGGCGGAAAAGCTGGTCCACATGGTCGCCCCCCATGCCGACCACAAGGTTGAGGCGGATTTCGACACCAAGGACCCCGCGCATCTGGAGGAGGAAAGGGTCGCAGGGGCGATCAAGACAGATTTCATCCTGTCGGCCGAGATCATGACCATTTCGCTTGCTACCATCGACAGCCCCAGCTTCTGGCTGCAAGCGGTCACTCTGGCGGTCGTGGGCACCGTGATCACGGTTCTGGTTTACGGCGCGGTGGCGCTGATCGTGAAGATGGACGATGTGGGCCTGCACATGGCCGCCACGGGACGCACCAGCGGGGGCAGGGCGCTGGGACGCGGGCTGGTTCTGGCAATGCCGAAGCTGATGGCGTTCCTGTCCACGGTAGGCACGGCGGCGATGCTGTGGGTTGGTGGCAATATCGTGATCCACGGGCTGAAGGAAACCCATTTGTGGGAATGGCCCTACCAGACCATCCACCATATCGCCGAAATCGCCGCCCATGCAGCGCCCGTGGCGCAAGGCTTTGTCGAATGGCTGGTGACGGCGGGGATCGACGGCGTCTTTGGTCTGATCCTTGGGGTGATTCTGATCCCGGTAGCAACCCGGGTGATCGGGCCATTGTGGTCCCGACTGCTGCCCGCATCCCGGGTCTAGGCCCGCCGTCGGTCCCCTGTGGCAAAGGGCGACAGCCCCAGCCAGGTTTGCATCGTGTCGCAAAGCCCACGGTCGCCGTCCAGCGTCAGGCGGGGGGCCTCATGTGCCACAGTCGTCAGGCCCATCCAGATCGCGGTCATCGTGCGCAGATCGGTGGTCACGTAAAGGTCGATGTCAAACCCCGGATCGGACCAGCACAGGTCCACTTCGCCCATCGGTTCGACCACAAGCCACCACAGCCGTTTTGACGCCGGAAGTTCCGGATACAGAAACTGGATCACCGTGCGCTGCCGGGGCAAGGGTGCCGGGTTCAGGTTCCGCCGCATGTCCCACATCAGCAGCGACGGATCCAGATTCTTCAGGGAAAGTGAGCTTTCGATCCATTTCTGCCCCCAGAAACCGATCGATTCGACCACTGCGCGCAACTCGCGACCGGCGTCGGTCAAAAGGTATTCCTGCACGCCGCCTTCGCCCGGAACCGCCCGCCGCTCGACCACCCCGGCGCTTTCCAGATCGCGCAGCCGCTTGGACAAAAGCGAGGGCGACATTTTCGGCACCCCACGGCGAATGTCGTTGAACCGGGTCGATCCCGCGACCAGTTCGCGCAGCAGAACCACCGTCCAGCGGGTGCAGATCACCTCGGCTGCCATCGAGACCGGGCAAAACTGCTTATAGCCTGTGCCGTCCGTCATGCTGTCCCCCTGACGCGCTGCCTTTGGGTAAAGTGACGCCATTGTCCGGTCCTGCCTAGTCCAGAAACTGTAGCGGCTGGTTCAGTTGCGTGACTGGACCGGCACCGGGCCGCGATGCGACAGAAGGGGACCGTCAGAAAAAAGGAGGATGACATGACTGTCTACCTGATTGCCGACATCACCGTCACCGATGGAACCTGGGTGCCGGACTATGCCGCCCGCGTCCATCATCTGGTCGAACGTTATGGCGGGAGCTATCTCAGCCGCTCGGGCAATGTCGAGCAGTTGGAGGGGGAACAACCCGATAGCACTCTGGTGGCGCTTTTGCAGTTTCCGTCGCGGCAGGCCGTGATGGATTTTGCCGGTGACCCGGATTACGCCCCTTTCGCCAAAGCCCGTCAGGCGGGCAGCGCAAGCCGGTTTCGCCTGATTGATGACACCGACCTTGCCGGGACCATCCCCTATCTCGCGGCAGGGTGACCGGAGCGTTCTTTGAAATGAAAAGGGCCGCCCGATCAGGGGCGGCCCGGTTTTCTGATCTGTTCAAGCCCTGATCAAAGCAGCGCTTTGGCCATCGCCACTGTCGCATCCGCCGTGATCCCGAATTCGGTATAAAGCCGCTCCATCGGGGCCGACGCGCCAAAGCTGGACATGCCGATGAAGCCGGCCTTTGCCTCACGGCCCCGCTCGCCCAGAAGCCAGCGGTCCCAACCCATGCGCACGCCCGCTTCAACGGCGATGCGGACCGGACCGGCGGGCAATACGCGCTTGCGGTAGGCTTCGTCCTGCTGGGCAAACAGCTCCATCGACGGGACCGACACGACGCGGGTGCCGATACCTTCGGCTTCCAACGCCGCGCGGGCCTTCAGCGCGATTTCCACCTCGGAGCCGGTGGCCATCAGGATCACCTGGCGCTTGCCCGTGGCCTCCTCCAGCACATAGGCGCCCTTGGCGACCATGTTGGTGTTGGTATGCACCTTGCGGACCGCTGGCAGGTTCTGCCGTGACAGGGCCAGGACCGTGGGCCGGGTCTTCTCAGACAGGGCGATTTCCCAGGCCTCAGCCGTTTCCACCAGATCGGCGGGGCGGATGACCAGCGTGTTCGGCGTGGCGCGCGAAATCGCCAGATGCTCGACCGGCTGGTGGGTCGGGCCATCCTCGCCCAGACCGATGCTGTCGTGCGTCATCACATAGACCGTGGGAATGCCCATCAGCGCCGACAGACGCATCGACGGGCGGGCATAGTCGGTAAAGCACATGAAGGTGCCGCCGTAAGGCCGCACGCCGCCATGCAGCACCATGCCATTCATCGCCGCCGCCATGCCATGTTCGCGGATGCCGAAATAGATGTAGCGGCCCTTGCGGTCTTCCGGGGTGAAGACGCCCAGATCCGCGGTCTTGGTGTTGTTCGATCCCGTAAGGTCAGCCGACCCGCCAATCGTCTCAAGGCAGACCGGGTTGACCGCCTGCAGCACCCTTTCAGACGAGGCGCGGGTGGCGATCTTCGGCATGTCCGCCACCGCCTGCTTTTTCAGCGCACGAATGGCGGCACCCAGCTTGGCCGGAGCCTCCAGCGCGAAGATCCGGGCGAATTCCGCTTGTTTGGCGGGGGACAGGGCGGCCAGCCGCGTCTCCCACTCGGCGCGGGCCTTGGCACCTTTGGCGCCAAGCGATCCCCACCAGGCTTTGACATCGGCGGGCACTTCGAACGGGCCACCGGTCCAGCCGTATCCTTCCTTGGCCGCCTGCATCTGCGCCTTGTCGGTCAAGGCACCATGGCCTTTCGACGTGTCCTGCGCCGCATGACCCAGCGCGATATGCGTCTTGCAGGCCACCATGGCAGGGCGCGGGCTGGCCTTGGCAGCGGTCAGCGCGCGGTCGATGTCGACCGGATCATGGCCGTCGCAGGCGAACACGTCCCAGCCGCTGGCCGCAAAGCGTGCCATCTGGTCGGTCACATCCGCGATGCTGACCTTGCCGTCGATGGTGATGCCGTTGTTGTCCCACAAGACGATCAGCCGCGACAGCTGCTGTTTGCCCGCCAGACCGATGGCCTCCTGCGAAACGCCTTCCATCAGGCAACCGTCGCCCACGATGACCCAGGTGTGGTGGTCCTGAATTTTCGCCCCCCAACGTGCGCGCAGGGATTCTTCGGCAATCGCAAAGCCGACGGCGTTGGAAATCCCCTGACCCAGCGGGCCAGTGGTGGTTTCCACTCCAGACACATGGCCATATTCCGGGTGGCCTGCGGTGATCGCGCCCCACTGGCGGAAATTCTTGATCTGCTCCAGCGTCATGTCGGCGTAGCCGGTCAGGTGCAAAAGGCTGTAGATCAGCATCGAACCATGACCCGCCGACAGGATGAACCGGTCGCGGTCGGCCCAGCGCGGCGCCTTGGGGTCGAACCGCAGGTGGTTGGCAAACAGCACCGTCGCCACATCGGCCATGCCCATCGGCATCCCGGAATGCCCGGAGTTCGCCGCCGCCACCGCATCAAGCGTCAGCGCGCGGATCGCGGTTGCGCGCATCCAGTGGTCGGGGTGCGTCTTGCGGAGGGTCTCGATGTCCAAGGCGGCATTCCTTTGGGCTTACGGGGTTGGGGCTTGACAGCGTCCTATCCACCTGAACCGGCAAGATCAAGCTTGGACCCCAAGGCCTTGGGAAGAAAGGCCAGTCGCCTTTCCCCGGTTTCACGCTAAGATTGCTTCGGGGCGATTCGGTTCCGGATCAGGGGCCGAAAGTAAGGTTGGTGGCGCGACATGGCGTCTTTGGGGCAGGGGCAACGGATGCAAGAGATCACCGCGCTAGAACAGCGGATCACGGCGGCGCTTGACCGGATCGGCAAGGGGATCGATGGGATCGGTGCCGCACCGCGCGTTGCGGCACCGGTGGCCGCACCCGCAGCCGGGATTTCTGCGACTGAGGCGGCGCTGAAAGCCCAGCTTGACGAAGAACGCGCACTGACGGCGCAGTTGCAGACCCGGCTCCGCGCCTCGAAAGAGCGGGAAGCCAAGGGCGACATGCAGGAAAAGCTGGACCGGGTGACGCAACAGCTGGATGTGCAGGGGCTTGAGCTGCAACGGATGCGGCGGGTCAATTCGGCCTTGCGCGAACAGATCGAGGCGCTGCGGACCGCGCAATTGGCGGGCGTTACCGAACCGCAGTTGATCAACAAGTCGCTGACGGCCGAACTTGACGCCCTGCGCGCCTTGCGGCTGACCGAAGTCGCCGAAATGGACGAGATTCTCGCGGCGCTGGAGCCGCATCTGACGGAGGCTGAAAATGCCAGAACTTGACGTGATGATCGGCGGGCGCAGCTTTCAGGTGTCCTGCCAGCCCGGCGAAGAACATTTCCTGCGCTCGGCCGCCGCGATGCTGGACATCGAGGCCGCCCCATTGACCGCCCAGTTGGGCCGCCTGCCGGAAACCAAGCTTTTGCTGATGGCCGGGCTGATGCTGGCCGACAAGACCGCCGCGATCGAGGATGAAGCGCGGACCTTGCGTGCGCGGGTGGCCGAGTTGGAAGCCCGCCCGATTGCTACCCGCGACGTGGCCGTGATCCCGCCGCAGGTGATTGAGTCATTGGCCGAAATCGCCGCGCGGGCCGAGGCGATGGCCGCAAAGGTGGAAGAACGGGCATGATGTAGGATGGGAAAGTTGGTATTTTCGGCAAACCGAAAAAACCAACCTACTGCCCATCCTCACCCACCAGTCTTGGCCGTTCAGGCGTTGGCTTCGCGGATCTTTTCCGCCGCCGCCTTGTCGAAGGCCACGCCCTTGGCTTCGAAAAGCTGGTCCATCTCGCCCGACAGCGTCATCTCGGTGACGATGTCGCAGCCCCCCACAAACTCGCCCTTGACGTAAAGTTGCGGCACGGTCGGCCAGTCGCTGAAATCCTTGATCCCCTGACGGATTTCCGGGTCAGCCAGCACGTTCACGTCCTGAAACTCCACCCCCATGAAGTTCAACACCCCCGCCACGCGGCTTGAGAACCCGCATTGCGGCATCATCTTGGTGCCCTTCATGAACAGAACGACGTCGTTCTTTTCGATCGTGTCCTTGATCGTGTCTGCTGCACTCATCGCCCGTTCTTCCTTTTCCATTTGCGGAAATCCCACTTTCGCGTGACCCGCCAGTGTCTTGGCCCATACTTTAACAGCGGCCAGTGACTTGCAACGGCGATGACCAAATAGACAATCAAAAACCCGACCATCCAAGGCGCGATCCATGGTGCCTTCTCGACCAGCCATGCTGCGAAACCAGGGGTCACCTGCTAGTTGTCACTGTTGCGCGATGCCAGATAGGCCGCCATCCGCCGTTGCACTTCTGCCGCCGAGGCTTGCCGGTCCTCATCCACCGGATCGACCTCTTTTCCTGCCCGTTTTGCGCGGCGACCGCGCAGGATCGACACGATCCCGACCAGCACCACGGCGACCGGAACCAGACCGCCCATTCCGCCGGTTGCCATGTCAGTCTGGTGCCTTTGTCGTCAGCGCCAGCGCATGCAACTCGCCCGCCGATCCGTCCATCTTGCCTTTCAGCGCCGCATAGACCGCGCGCTGTTGTTGCACCCGGTTCAACCCGCGAAAGCTTTCGTCGATCACTTCGGCAGCGAAATGCGCGCCGTCGTCGCCCTGAACGCTGATCTTTGCGTTGGGGAAACTGTCCCGGATCAGGGTTTCGATATCGCGGGCCTGGATGGGCATTGCGGGCGCTCCTTGCTTTGTCGCCAACCTAAGGCTGGCGGGCGTTCGGTTCAAGAGCCTGCCCGTCGCGGGTTTTCCAGTCGGCGCGCAAGAGACCATAGAGCATCAGATCGACAGTGCGCCCAAGGATCGGGCGATACCAGTGCTGGCGCAGACGCCCTTCCAGCATGAACCCGGCGCGGGTGTATACTGTCTGCGCACGGAGGTTCTCTGATGAAGCGTCCAGCCAGATTTTCGCCGCGCCAAGGCTGTCAAAGCCGTAGCGGACCAGTTCGGCGACAAAGGTCTGGCCTTGGCCGGCGCCCGCCTGATCCAGAGCCAGACGGCGCAATTCCACCCGGCCCGAGGGATCGCCCACCTCGCAATAAAGCGCAAAACCCTTGGAGCCGGTGGCGGGGTCCCAGATCAGAAGGCGCGCGGCGGGTTCGGCAAGATAGGCCGCCAGACCAGCCTCGTCCTCATCGGTCAGGTAGATCGCGTAATCCGGCCGCTGCACCAGCGCCCGGATGAAAGGAAAATCGTCAGGCGTCGCGGGCCGCAGCATCAGACCCCGACAGTGGCCGCGAAAGCCGTCCGGTACAGCGTTGAAAGGGCTGCCAAAGGTGCAGTCTCGGTGCCAAAGCTGATTTGGTCGCCGCCGAAGCTGCCAACATGGGTGACGGTCACCCCGGCAGCGGCTCCGGCCGATGTCAGGGCATCCAGCGCGGTGGGGGCAATAGCCACCAGATAGCGCGCCTGATCCTCGCCAAAGATCGTCGCGATGTCACTGGACACCAGCGACAGGCCGATCCCGGCACCGTCGGCCATCTCGAAGGCCGCAAGCGCAAGGCCACCATCCGACAGGTCGGTGCAGGCACGGAACGCCTTGCGGTTGGCAATGACAAAGCCGCCGTTCCGCCGTTCGGCTACCAGATCAACTGGCGGGGCGTCGCCAGCCTCGATCCCGAAGGCCTCGGCCAGCAGGGCCGACTGCCCGAGATGGCCCAGCGTGATTCCGATCACCACCGCAAGGTCACCCGCAAGCGGGCGTCCTGCAATCATCTCGTCCAAAGATGCCAGAATCCCCACAGCACCGATAGTCGGGGTCGGCAGGATGCCGGTGCCGTCCGTCTCGTTGTAAAGGCTGACGTTGCCCGACACGATCGGCATGTCCAGAGCGATACATGCCTCGCCGATACCTTGCAGCGATCCGACCAGCTGGCCCATGATCTCGGGCTTTTCAGGGTTGCCGAAGTTCAGGTTGTCGGTTGTCGCCAAGGGCTTTGCGCCAACGGCGATCAGGTTGCGGTATGCCTCGGCCACGGCCTGCTTGCCGCCCTCAAAGGGGTTGGCCTTGACGTAGCGCGGGGTCACGTCGCTGGTGAAAGCCAGCGCCTTGACCGTGCCATGCACCCGAACCACGCCTGCGCCCGCACCCGGCGCGACGATAGTATCCGCTCCGACCTGCGCATCATATTGCTCCCAGACCCAGGCCTTGTGGGCATAGGACGGCGAGCCGATCAGCGCCCGCAACCCGTCCAGCGCAGAAATCGCGGGCACATCGCCAAGCGGAGAAGTGGGCGGAGTCGGGATCCAAGGCCGGTCATATTCCGGCGCGCTGGAGGACAATTTCGACAGCGGGATATCCGCCTTGACCAGATTGCCATGCAGGATCAGAAAGCGGTCTTCGGGGATCGTCTCGCCGACAATAGCGAAATCCAGGTCCCATTTGACAAAGATCGCCCGCGCCACCGCCTCCAGTTCAGGCTTCAGCACCATCAACATGCGTTCCTGAGATTCCGACAGCATCATCTCATAGGCGGTCATGCCCGTTTCGCGTTGCGGCACGTCATCCAGCTGCAGCTTGATGCCAAGACCACCCTTGTCGCCCATCTCGACCGCCGAACAGGTCAGGCCCGCCGCCCCCATGTCCTGAATGGAGATGACAGCACCGGATGCCATCAACTCGAGACAGGCCTCCAGCAGGCGCTTTTCGGTAAAGGGGTCACCGACCTGCACTGTGGGGCGCTTTTCCTCGATTGTGTCGTCGAACTCGGCCGAAGCCATGGTGGCCCCGCCAACCCCGTCGCGTCCGGTCTTTGCGCCAAGATAAACCACGGGCATGCCCACACCGGACGCCGCCGAGTAGAAAATCTTGTCGGCATCGGCGAGGCCAGCCGCAAAGGCATTGACCAGACAGTTGCCATTATAGCTGCGGTGAAACCGCACTTCGCCGCCGACCGTTGGCACCCCGAACGCGTTGCCATAGGACCCGACACCTTCGACCACGCCCTTGACCAGATGCGCGGTCTTGGGATGGCTGGGCAAACCAAACGACAGCGCGTTCATCGCCGCAATTGGCCGCGCGCCCATCGTGAACACATCACGCAGGATGCCGCCAACGCCGGTAGCAGCCCCCTGATGCGGCTCGATATAGGACGGGTGGTTGTGGCTTTCCATCTTGAAAACCAGCGCTTG
>CAIXBE010000461.1 GCA_903917595.1 uncultured Rhodobacterales bacterium | reverse complement strand
TCGTCCACCATTGACGGCAAGAAATACGCGATCCCCTATACCTACTATCAGTGGGGCATCTACTATAACCGCGACGCTTACAAAGCTGCGGGCATCGAAGCACCCGGCCCGGAAGGCGTGACCTGGGAGCAGTTCCTTGCCAACTGCGAAACCTTCAAGGCCGCTGGCATTGACTGCGTGACCACCGGTTCCAGCGCATTGTGGCCTGTTGCAGGCATCTTCGATTATGTGTCGATGCGCACCAACGGCTACCAGTTCCACAGCGACCTGGCGGCTGGTAAAGTGTCCTGGACCTCTCCCGAGGCGCGTGCCGTGTTCGCCGAGCTTGGCAAGCTGCAGCCCTATGTCACCGCGAACCATGCAGCCATCGACTGGCAGGATGCGGCGGCGATCTTCGTGCAGAACAAGGCCTCGCACTATGTCATGGGCAACTTTGCCGTCGGCGTCTTCAAGGAAGGCGGGATGACCAATGACAACCTTGGCTTCATGGTGTTCCCGGAAATCACCGCTGGCGTCGCCCGGGCCGAAGAAGCCCCGACCGACACGATCCACCTGACTTCTGGTGCCAAGAACCCAGAAGATGCGAAGACGTTCCTGGCCTATATGGCCAGCGCTGATGCGCAGACCAAGTGGAACGCGGCGGTAGGCCAGCTTCCGACCAACAGCGGTTCGTCCGTTGACGCGGCTGACCCGTTCCTGACGGCAGGCTTTGCTTCGCTCTCCACGGCAACCGGTGGTATCGCCCAGTTCTGGGATCGTGACGCCGAAGCCGAATACGCCAAGGCCGGGATGGAAGGCTTCCAGCGGTTCCTCGTTCAGCCCGAGGCTCTGGAAGAGATCCTCGCGCAGCTTGAAGCGACCCGCCTGCGCCTCTATCCGATGTAATCTGACCTTTTCGGGCGCCCCTTTGCAAAGGGGCGCCCGTTTTCTTTTCCGGAGAGCGCGGCATGACACAGGCATCGGACACGGTAGCGGTGGCACCGGTCGGGCGATCAAAGGGACGGTTGAACCAGCGGGTGATCGCGCCCTGGCTTTTCCTGGCGCCCGGACTTTTCATGTTTGCGGTCTATGTGCTGTGGCCGATCCTCCAAAGCATCACGCTGTCGCTTTATGACTGGAACGGCCTTTACAATCAGGATGGCGAGTTTACCGGCACCTTCATCGGAATGGGCAACTATGCCGAGTTGATGATCGACCCGGCGTTCGAGACCTCGCTGTGGAACAACCTCAAATGGTTGGTCCTTTACATGCTGGCATTGCCGATCGGCCTGTTCATCGCGATCTTCCTCAACCAGACTGTGACCGGCATCCGGCTTTACAAGTCCTTGTTCTTCTTTCCTTTCGTAATCAGCCAGGTCGTTGTCGGCCTGATGTTCGCCTGGTTTTACGCGCCGAACTTCGGCCTTCTCTACATTCTGACCGAATGGATGACGGGCAAGGGCATCGCCATCCTCGCCGACCCGGACCTGGTCACCTACGGCATCATCGCCGCCGGTCTGTGGCCGCAGATCGCTTATGTGATGATCCTGTATCTTACCGGCCTGAACAACGTCGCCCCCGACCAGATCGAGGCGGCACGGCTGGACGGGGCCAAGGGCTGGCGGATGTTGTGGTATGTCGTCCTGCCGCAACTGCGCCCCGCGACCTTCATCGCGGTGATCGTCACGGTCATCGGCGCCTTGCGCAGTTTTGACCTGGTGTCGATCATGACCAACGGCGGCCCGTTCGGGTCGTCGCGCATCCTGTCCTACTACATGTATGAAAAGGCGCTGAGCGAATATGGCTTCCGCATGGGCTATGGCGCGGCCATCGCCGTGGTCCTTTTCGCCATCATGATGGTTTTCATCTCGGGCTTCATCTGGAAGATGTGGCGCGACGAGAAGGAGCGCTAAGATGTTCCCCCGTCCTATCCAACAGGCCAGCACTGGCGCACAGTGGCTTTACACCATCGCCCTGCCGATCGCGCTGGTGCTTTGGCTTTTCCCCCTGCTTGGCGTGGCGCTGACCTCGCTGCGGCCCGCGTCCGATCTGG
>CAIXBE010000460.1 GCA_903917595.1 uncultured Rhodobacterales bacterium | reverse complement strand
GTCAGCCCGATCTGCCACTTGCGGACTTTCCATCCGCAGGACGACCACTATGGCTTTTCGCCGATGCAGGCAGCGGCGGTGGCGGTGGATGTCCACAACAGCGCCAGTGCCTGGTCCAAGTCGCTGCTGGACAATGCAGCAAGGCCTTCGGGGGCGATTGTCTACAAGGGGGCGGATGGCGCATCTTCGCTGTCGTCGGACCAGTATGACCGTCTGGTCAGCGAGATGGAAAGCCACCATCAGGGCGCGCGCAATGCCGGGCGGCCGATGCTGCTGGAGGGCGGGCTGGACTGGAAACCGATGGGGTTTTCGCCTTCTGACATGGAGTTTCAGAAGACCAAGGAAGCCGCCGCACGCGAGATTGCCATCGCCTTTGGCGTGCCGCCGATGCTGATGGGCATTCCGGGCGACGCTACTTACGCGAACTATCAGGAGGCGAACCGGGCCTTCTTCAGGCTGACGGTGCTGCCGCTGGCGACCAAGGTGCTGGCCGACCTTTCGCATTGGCTTTCGACCTTTGCCGGGGGTGCGGTGGAGTTGCGGCCTGACCTGGATCAGGTGCCAGCGCTGGCCAGTGAGCGCGACCAGCAATGGGCGTGGGTGGGGGCGGCGGAGTTCCTGACCATGGCCGAAAAGCGGATGCTTCTGGGCCTGCCCAAGCTGGCGGAGGAAGCATGACGACACGGCGCAGCGAGGGCGGGTCGCGGTATGTCTATGAAAGTTTCGATGCCGCCACTGCCCGGATCGAGGCCAACGAACGGGTGGCCGAGGAGCGTTGGACGGGTCTTGCCTACCGGCTGGGGTTGATTGAGGCGACGCTGGAGCGGTTGGAAAAACGGATATGGATCGGCGTCTACGGTGTGGCGGCGTTCCTGATGGCACAGATGGCCGAGACGGTCATTCAAGCGGCGATGAGGTGAGGCGATGACGAATTGTGGAGCGCCCGAGCGCAAGTTCCACCGGCAGGAAACGGCGCTGGTGGTGACCGAAGGCCATGTGGTGGCGGGTTATGCGTCGCTGTTCGGCAAGGCGGATCAGGGCGGGGATGTGGTGCAAAAGGGCGCTTATGCGGCCAGCCTGAAGCGGCTGGCCGCGCGCGGGGGGCGGGTCAAGATGCTGTGGCAGCATGATCCCGGCCAGCCCATCGGCGTCTGGGACGAGGTGCGCGAGGATGCCGCCGGCCTGTGGGTCAAGGGGCGCATCCTGACCGAAGTTGCAAAAGGCCGCGAGGTGGCGGCGCTGGTGCAGGCCGGGGCGATTGACGGGCTGTCCATCGGTTACCGGACGGTGAAAGCGGAACGTGACGGCAAGGGCCAGCGCCTGTTGTCGGAGCTGGAGCTTTGGGAGGTGTCGCTGGTGACGTTCCCGATGCTTCCCGAGGCGCGGGTGGCTGCCAAGGCGGAGGCCCTGGACAGCGACTGGCGCGACATGGCGGCGGTCTTCGAGGACGCGCGCCGCACTTTGGCCGGGCTTTAGCGCGGCGTCCGAACCCCAAGCGAGAGGAAGAATGATGACCGAGATGAAGTCTCGGGCCGGGGAAGGTCTGTCCCCTGCCCACACTCCGGCTGCGGAGGCGAAGGCCGCGATGACCGGGTTCCTGAGCGAATTCAACCGCTTTCAGGACGACGTGAAATCCACTTTGAAACATCAGGAAGAGCGACTGACCATGCTGAACGCAAAGACGATGGCCTATGGCCGCCCCGCACTTTCGGCCCGTGCGGAAACGGAAGCCCCGCACCAGAAGGCGTTCAACGCCTATCTGCGGTCGGGCGATGATGACGGACTGCGCAGCCTGACGCTGGAAGGCAAGGCGATGTCGACTGCCGTGGCCGCCGACGGTGGCTATCTGGTCGATCCGCAGACGGCAGAACGCATACAGTCGATGCTGCTGTCCACCGCCTCGCTACGGGCGCTGGCGAATGTGGTGCAGGTGGAGGCCACCTCGTTCGATGTGATTGTGGATCGCAGCGAAGTCGGCTCCGGCTGGGCGACCGAAGCGGCGGCCACCACCGAAAGTGCGACCCCCGTGATCGAGCGCATTTCGATCAAGCTGCACGAGTTGGCGGCGATGCCGAAAGCCTCGCAGCGGTTGCTGGACGACAGTGCCTTTGACGTGGAGGGCTGGTTGGCCGAAAAGATCGCGACCCGCTTCACCCGCGCTGAGGCTTCGGCCTTCATCAACGGCGACGGGGTGGACAAGCCCAAGGGCATTCTGCTGCCAACCAAGGTTGCGAACGCGTCCTGGGTCTGGGGGCAGGTTGGCTATGTGCCGTCCGGCGCTGCCGCGGACTTCGCGGCCACGGATCCGGCGGATTGCATCATCAATCTGGTCTATGCGCTGGGCGCGGATTACCGGGCCAACGGCACCTTCGTCATGAACTCCAAAACCGTGGGTGCGGTGCGCAAGATGAAGGACGCCGATGGCCGCTTCTTGTGGTCGGATGGTCTGGCGGCGGGTGAGCCGTCGCGCCTGATGGGCTATGCGGTGCTGGTCAGCGAGGACATGCCGGACATCGCGGCGAACGCCTATGCCATCGCGTTTGGCGACTTCCGCGCGGCCTATACCGTGGCGGAACGCCCGGACCTGCGCATCCTGCGCGATCCCTTCAGCGCCAAGCCGAACGTCCTGTTCTACGCCAACAAGCGCGTGGGCGGCGACATTACCGATTATGCGGCGATCAAACTGCTGAAAATCGCGGTCTCCTGAAGGTTTTGGCCCGGCCCCCTGAAAGGGGCCGGGCCTTGTCCCACGCCTGCAATTTCCCCTGAGGCCCGGTCGCGGGCGGAGATCTGATCATGATGTTGACCGAAGAGACCCCGGTGCCGTCGCTAGCCCTGCCGGTGGAAGAGATGAAGGACCATCTGCGGCTTGGGTCCGGTTTTGCCGATGACGCGCTGCAGGACGGGTTGATCGAGACTTACCTCCGTGCGGCAATGGCGGCGATCGAGGGGCGGATCGGCAAGATGCTGTTCCAGCGCCGGTTCCTGTGGGTGCTGGACTGCTGGCGCGACGGGGCCGAGCAGGCGCTGCCGGTTGCTCCGGTGTCGGGGATCGTCAGTGTGACGCTTGTTGATGCGGCTGAGGCCGAAGTGGTGGTGCCTGCGGCGGCTTACAGGCTGATTCCGGACCTGCACCGGCCACGGCTGGCGGGCAAGGGCACGTCCTTGCCGGTGATCCCGGGCGAGGGGTTGGTCAAGGTGGTGTTTGATGCTGGGTTCGGGGCGGTCTGGACGGATGTGCCGGTCGATCTGCGGCAGGCGGTGCTGCTGCTGGCGGGTGAATACTACGAACATCGCCACGATGACGGCGCGCAGGCGGCAGGGCTGCCATTCGGGGTGGTTACCCTGATCGAGCGCTGGCGGACGGTGCGCATCCTGGGCGGAGGACGGTCATGAACGCGCCGCATCTGAACCGGGCGTTGGAATTGGAGGGTGTGGTTCGCACCCCTGACGGGGCCGGTGGATTTACCGAAGCGTGGACCGTCCTGGGCACCCTTTGGGCAGAGGTGTTGCCAGGGTCGGGCAGCGACACGCTGGGCGAAGAGCGCATGCTGTCGGCGGTGCCTTATCGGGTGACGGTGCGAGGGGCGCAGGTTGGTGCAACCTCACGTCCGAAGGCCGGACAGCGGTTCCGTGAGGGGACCCGGCTGTTTCTGATCCAGGCGGTGACCGAGCGCGACCCGGGTGGCCGCTTTCTGACCTGCTTTGCCCGTGAAGAGGTGCCGAAATGAGCTATGGAGCAGCACCAGGCCTGCAACAGGCGGTCTTTCAGCATCTGACCGGCACTCCGGCGCTGGTGGGGGTCGCAACCTATGACGCGGTACCGCCGAACGCGACCGGGACTTTCATTCTGATCGGTCCGGAAGAAGCGCGCGATCAATCCGACAAGTCGGGGGCCGGGGCCGAGCATCAGCTGGTGATCAGCGTGATCACCGATGCCACCGGCTTTTTGTCGATCAAGACCATCGCTGCCGATATTTCGGACGCGCTGATCGGTGCGCCCTTGACCCTGGTCCGGGGGCAGCTTGTCAGCCTGTATTTCCTGCGCGCCTCGGCCCGCCGGATCGAAGAGGGCGAGACGCGCCGGATCGACCTGACCTTCCGGGCGCGCATTCAACTTTGACGCCTCTGAACCCCATACACACGGAGAACTGACATGGCTGTGCAAAGCGGCAAGGATCTGCTGATCAAGATCGATCAGACCGGGGACGGCCAGTTCGTCACCATCGCGGGCCTGCGGGCGACGCGGATCAGCTTCAACACGGAATCGGTGGATGTCACCAGTCTGGAAAGCCAGGGCGGCTGGCGGGAATTGCTGGCCGGGGCAGGGGTGAAATCGGCGGCGATCTCGGGGTCGGGCGTGTTTCGCGACGAGAATACGGATGAGCGGGCGCGGCAGGTGTTCTTCAACGGCGAGATCCCGGATTTTCAGGTAGTCATCCCCAGTTTCGGGGTGATCGAAGGGCCGTTCCAGATCACCTCGATCGAGTATTCCGGCAGCCACAATGACGAGGCGACCTATGATCTGTCGATGTCGTCGGCCGGGGCACTGACCTTTACGGCGCTGTGATGGCGAACCCCTGGACGGGCGAAGTGGCGATCTGGCTGGATGGCCAGCGCCATGTGGCCAAGCTTACGCTGGGGGCTTTGGCCGAACTTGAGGACGCGCTTGAGACCGAGACGCTGATCGATCTGGTCGAGCGGTTCGAAGGCCGGCGGTTCAGCACACGCGATGTGCTGGCGCTGATCGTCGCGGGCTTGCGCGGTGGCGGGTGGCAAGGCTCGGCCGCCGATCTGCGCACGGTCGAGATCGGCGGCGGGCCGGTCGAGGCGGCGCGGGCGGCGGCGGAACTGCTGGCGCGGGCGTTTTCATTGCCGGGCGAGGCATGAGCGGAATCGACTGGCCCGGGTTGATGCAGGCGGGTCTGCACGTGCTGGGGCTGGAGCCTGCGGCCTTCTGGCGGCTGACCCCGATCGAACTGCGGATGATGCTGGGGCGGGAACACTTGGTCCCGCCACTGACACGCGCGCGGCTGGCCGAACTTGCGGCCGCGTTCCCCGACACACGGAAGGATCAGGACGATGGCGGATATCGGAACGATGCAGGAGCAGCTTCAGGCGCTGGAGTCTCAGCTGGGGTCGTCGGTGTCGATGGTGGCGGCGTTTGACGGGGAACTGGCCCGGATGCGGGAAACCATGGTCTTCACGGGGCGCGAGGTGAACACACTGTCCAGCGGGATTTCGGGCGGGTTGCGGAAGGCCTTTGACGGGCTGGTCTTTGACGGAATGAAGCTGAACGACGCGCTGAAGACGGTGGCCAATACGATTGTCGACACGATTTATGCCATTGCGATCAAACCTGTAACCGGGGCGCTGGGCGGATTTCTGGCGCAGGGGCTTTCGTCGGTCATGGGTGGGGGAATGCCCTTTGCGGCAGGTGGTGCCTTCAGCCAAGGCAAGGTGATGCCCTTTGCCAAAGGCGGAATCGTCGGCGGCCCGACCAGCTTTCCCATGCGCGGCGGGCGTGGCCTGATGGGCGAAGCGGGGCCGGAGGCCATCATGCCGCTGGCGCGGGGTCCCGATGGCAAGCTTGGCGTGCAGGCGGGCGGCGGGCGTTCGGTCAATGTGGTGATGAACATCACCACTCCGGACGTTCAGGGCTTTCAGCGCAGCCAGTCTCAGGTGGCCGCACAAGTCAGCCGCGCACTGTCGCGCGGTCAACGTAACCGGTGAGGACAGATCATGGCATTTCACGAAATCCGCTTTCCGGCGAACCTGAGCTTCGGGTCGGTCGGCGGCCCCGAACGTCGGACAGAAATTGTCACGCTGGCCAACGGGTTTGAGGAACGCAACACCCCCTGGGCACATTCGCGCCGCCGCTATGACGCGGGTGTCGGTCTGCGGTCGCTGAATGATGTCGAGACGCTGATCGCGTTTTTCGAGGCACGGGCCGGGCAGTTGCACGGCTTTCGTTGGAAGGACTGGTCGGATTTCAAGTCCTGCGCTCCCTTGTCGGTGCCGGGCCCGGAGGATCAGTTGATCGGCACCGCCGACGGGGTGACAACCGTGTTCCAGTTGCAGAAGACCTATGTGTCCGGCCTGCAAAGCTATGCCCGTCCGATCCGCAAGCCGGTGGCCGGGTCGGTTGTGGTTGCGGTGTCCGAAGATCCGAAGGTCGAGGGGCTTGAGTTCTGCGTGAATGCGGAAACCGGTGAGGTCAGTTTCACCTTGCCGCCCGAGCTTGGGACCCGGGTATCCGCCGGGTTCGAGTTCGATGTGCCGGTGCGGTTTGATGCTGACACGGTGCAGACCTCGGTCGCGTCATTTCAGGCCGGCGACGTGCCGTCGGTTCCGATTGTGGAGATCCGGCTATGACGCGTGAAGCGCTTTTTGCACACCTTGCGACGGGGTCGACCACGGTTTGCCGCGCCTGGACGGTGCAGCGGCGGGACGGCACGGTGATGGGGTTCACCGACCACGACCGCGACTTGGCCGTGGATGGGGTGACTTGCCGGGCTGACACCGGCATGACCGCGCGTGCCTTGCAGCAGACGACGGGATTGTCGGTCGACAACTCGGAAGCGGTGGGCGCGCTGAGTGACGCGGCGATCACCGAGGCCGAAATTCTGGCCGGCCGGTTCGATGGCGCGATGGTGCGGTCCTATCTGGTGAATTGGGCAGAGCCGTCTGAGTGGACTGAACAGTTTCGGGGAACTTTTGGGGAGATCACCCGGTCGGGCGGGGCGTTCAAGGCCGAGTTGCGGGGGCTGAGCGAGGCGCTTAACCGGCAGCAGGGCTTTGCCTATCAGCCGGCCTGTTCGGCGGTGCTTGGCGATGCGCGCTGTCGGTTCGATACCAGCCAACCGGGGTATTTCACGGAACGGGTGGTTGAAACCATGACCGAGGACAGGGTCTTCGGCTTTACCAGCTTTGGCGGCTTTGATGACCGGTGGTTTGAAAGCGGGCGTCTGGAAATGCTGACGGGCGAGGCTGCAGGACTGGTCGGCGTGGTCAAGATCGACCGGCTTGAGGGTGCAGCCCGGCGGATCGAGCTTTGGCAATCGCTGGGGGCGCGGGTGGTTGCGGGCGACAGTTTCCGGGTGACCGCAGGGTGCAGCAAGTCCGCTGCAGCGTGTCGGACGAAGTTCGCCAACTTTCTGAATTTCCGTGGATTTCCGCATATCCCCGGAGAGGATTGGCTGACATCCTACCCGGTGCCGGATCGTCCGAATACCGGTGGCGCGCGCTTTCCGCAGTTCGGTCTGTGAGCGTGCAGGCCCTTATCCTGGCCGAAGCCCGAAGCTGGATCGGCACGCCCTATCTGCATCAGGGGTCGGTCAAGGGGGCGGGGACGGACTGTCTGGGTCTGTTGCGCGGGGTCTGGCGGGGGGTGCTTGGGGCAGAGCCAGAGGCGCCGCCGCCCTATTCCGAGGATTGGGCCGAACCCGCCCGTCGCGAAGTGCTTTTTCAGGCAGCCGAGCGGTGGCTGTGCCGCAAACCTCTGGATCAGCCTGCCAATGCGGATGTGCTGTTGTTTCGCATGCGGGACGGCGGCATCGCCAAACACCTGGGTATTCAGTCCGAAGTCGGGGCGTCTCCCCGATTCGTGCATGCCTATACCGGGCATGGAGTGGTTGAAAGTCCGCTGTCGCGGCCATGGCAACGCCGGATCGCGGCGCGCTTTTCTTTTCCATTGGGAGCCGGATGAATGGCGACACTTGTTCTTTCTGCGGCCGGTGCGGCCATCGGAGCCGGGTTCGGCGGTGCGGTTCTTGGGCTGTCCGGAGCGGTGATCGGCCGGGCCATCGGCGCGACGCTGGGGCGCGCGATTGACCAGCGGCTGTTGGGTGCCGGTTCGGACCCGGTCGATGTCGGCCGGATCGACCGGTTGCGCCTGACGGGTGCTGGCGAAGGTGCCCCGATCGGCCAGCTTTGGGGCCGGATGCGGTTGGCGGGCCAAGTGATCTGGGCAACCGAGTTCACCGAAATCGTGCGCCGCCGCCGTTCGGGCAAGGGCGCGCCGAAACCGAAGGTGAACGAATACAGCTATTCGGTCAGTGTGGCGATTGCGCTGTGCGAAGGCGAAATCCTGCGGGTCGGGAGGGTTTGGGCCGACGGCAACGAAATCTCGCCGCAGGACCTGAACTTGCGGATCTATACCGGCACCGAAACCCAACTGCCTGATCCGATAATCGAGGCGGTCGAAGGGGCTGGCAGGGCACCGGCCTATCGCGGTCTGGCCTATGTGGTGATCGAGGATCTGGAGCTTGGCCCCTACGGCAACCGGGTGCCGCAGTTCAATTTCGAGGTGGTCCGTGCAGCGCAGGGGGCTTCGGTCGATGCGGCGAAAACCTTGAGCGGTGCCATTCGCGGTGTGGCGCTTATTCCCGGCACCGGCGAGTATGGGCTGGCAACGACTCCGGTTCACTACAACGAAGGGCTGGGGCGTAACCGGTCGGCCAATGTGCATTCGCCTTCGGGCTTGACCGACTTTGCGACCAGTCTTGTCCAGTTGGGGGAGGAGTTGCCTTCTGTCGGTTCGGTCTCGCTGGTGGTGTCGTGGTTCGGGGGCGACTTGCGTTGCGGGTCCTGCGAAATTCGTCCAAAGGTGGAGCAGACGGCAAGGGACGGGGTCGGCATGCCCTGGCGGGCTGGCGGGATCGGACGGGCTGCGGCGCAGGTGATCCCGCAGGTCGACGGGGCGTCGATCTATGGCGGAACGCCTTCAGACGCATCGGTCATCCAGGCGATTCAGGCGATCCGGGCTGCGGGCAAGGAGGTCGTCTTCTATCCATTCATCCTGATGGATCCGGTCGAGGGCAATGCGCTGCCTGACCCGTGGACCGGTGCTGCGACCCAGCCGAAACTGCCGTGGCGGGGCCGGATCACGCTGTCCGTGGCCCCCGGTCAGGCCGGGTCGCCGGATCGGTCGGCTGGCGCCGAGGCCGAGGTCGACACCTTTTTCGGTGCGGCGCAACCTGCCCATGTCACGGCAAGCGGCGAGACCATTTCCTATTCCGGGCCTGCTGAGTGGAGCTATCGCCGTTTCATTCTACACTACGCCCGGCTTTGTGCGGCGGCGGGAGGCGTCGATGCTTTCTGTATCGGATCGGAGATGCGGTCCTTGACCCAGATCCGTGGGGCCGCTGACAGCTTTCCGGCGGTGCAGGCCCTGCGGGATCTGGCGGCTAATGTGCGTGTGATCCTTGGGGCGGGCACCAGGATCGGCTATGCCTCTGACTGGTCTGAGTATTTCGGCTATCAAGCCGATGGAAATCTGTATTTCCATCTTGATCCACTGTGGTCAGACGCTGAAATCGACTTTGTGGGCATCGACAATTACATGCCCCTGTCGGACTGGCGCGACGGTGAGGATCATGCGGATGCAGGTTGGGGGTCAATTTACAATCCCGGCTATCTGAAATCGAACGTCGCGGGCGGCGAAGGTTTTGACTGGTATTATGACAGCCCGGAGGGCGCGACTGCGCAGCGGCGGTTGCCGATCACCGATGGCACTTATGATGAGCCTTGGGTCTATCGCTACAAGGATCTGCGGTCGTGGTGGTCCAACCTGCACCATAACCGGATCGCGGGCATTCGTGACACTGATCCGACTGCCTGGGTGCCGGCGTCCAAGCCGATCTGGTTTACGGAGTACGGGTGTCCGGCTGTCGACAAGGGCACGAACCAGCCCAACAAGTTTGTTGATGCGAAGTCGTCGGAATCTGGCCTGCCGGTCTGGTCGAGCGGTCGCAGGGATGACCTGATCCAGATGCAGTATCTGCTGGCGATGACCTCTTACTGGGCGGACCCGGCGAACAACCCGACCTCGGGCCTTTATCCCGGGGCCATGGTCGACCTTGATCATGCGCATGCCTGGGCCTGGGACGCGCGACCGTTCCCGGATTTTCCCGGCCAGATCGAAATCTGGAACGATGGCGACAATTATGCCCGTGGCCACTGGCTGAACGGGCGCGCGACAAATCAGCCGCTTGCTGCGGTCGTAGCAGAAATCTGCGAGCGTTCCGGGGTGATCGAGATTGATACCGAACGGTTGTTCGGTCTTGTCCGGGGCTCTCTGCAACCGGATGTCACATCAGCACGCGGTGCCTTGCAGCCACTGCTGCTGGCCTATGGGTTTGACGTCATGGAACGGGACGGAAACCTGGTGTTCCGCAATCGGGATGGACGGGTGGTCGCCGAGGTGACCGAGGATGACTTTGCGCTGCTGTCCGACCTTGACGGGACCTTCGAGACAACCCGTGCGGCAGAGGTCGAAACCGCAGGTCAGGTCCGGCTTGGCTTTGTGGACTCGCAAGGCAGCTATGAAGTACGGGCCGCCGAAATCCGCTTTCCTGATGAAGAGGCGCGTGGCGTGTCGCAAACGGATCTGCCGCTGGCGTTGACCCGAAATGAGGGGCTGGCGACGGTCGAACGCTGGCTTGCTGAAGCGCGGGTAGCGCGGGACGGGGCCAGGTTTGCATTGCCCAAGTCGCGCCTTGCGCTGGGGGCCGGGGATGTCATCAAGGCCCGTGACCGGCGCTATCGGATCGACCGTGTCGAACAGGCCGAAGCGCAACTGCTTGAGGCGGTTCGAGTGGAGCCCGGGGTCTATTTGCCGTCGGACAACGATGGCGAGGAAATTGTCACCCGGACCTTTGTGCCCCCTTTGCCGGTCTATCCGGTCTTTCTTGATCTGCCGCTGCTGACCGGAGAGGAAGTGCCACATGCGCCCCATGTCGCTGTGACCGCCGAGCCATGGCCGGGCGCGGTCGGAGTCTGGTCGTCCAGTCAGGACTCGGGCTATGAGCTGAACCGTCTGATTGCGGCCTCAGCCGTTGTCGGACTGACCGAGTCCCCGCTTTTGCGGGCAAGTCCGGGGCTTTGGGATCGCGGCGCGCCTTTGCGGATTGTGATTTCCGATGGCGAGTTGGCCTCAACCGATCTGCTGTCGGTGTTGAACGGCGCGAATGCGGTGGCGATTGGCGATGGCAGCGCCGGGCGATGGGAGGTTTTCCAGTTCGCCGATGCGCAGATCGTTGCACCCCGGACCTATGAGCTGTCCATGCGGCTGCGCGGGCAACTTGGGACCGATGGGCTAATGCCCGATGTCTGGCCAATCGGCAGCACGGTAGTATTGCTGGATCTGGCGCTGGTCCAGATCGACCTGCCGCTGTCAGCTTTGGGACTGGCCCGCCACTTTCGGGTCGGGGTGGCGTCGCGTGGCTATGACGATCTGAACGCCACGCTTCGGGTCGAGGCCTTTGACGGGGCCGGGCTGCGCCCCTATCCGGTTGCCCACCTGAAGACGGTGGCGGATGTTTCCGGTGATCTTCTGGTCACCTGGAAACGTCGGACGCGGATCGGCGGTGACACCTGGCAAGCGCCGGATGTGCCTTTGGGCGAGGAAAGCGAGGCCTATGTCCTGCGGATCGTTCAGGCCATGACGGTGCTGGCTGAATACAGTTCTGTGACAGCCCAGTTTACCTACTCCCCGGCAATGCGCGCGGCGGATGGGGTGTCGGGCGGCTACCGGATCGAGGTGGCCCAGCTTTCGGCACAGATTGGCCCGGGGCCGTTCCGAGGCATTGAGGTTGTAAGCTGATATGCGCAGAGTCAACGGGGCGGAAATTCTGCTTTTCGCCCGCCTGCTCTATCTGGTTCCTGCCGCCCGTCAGCGCGTCTTTGCTATCGACCTGCTGGATGAGGTCGAAGCCGCAGCCAGTCATCTTCGGCATTTCGGCCGGTGCCACCCGAGGTTTGGGGACGGAAGCCTGATGGCAAGATGTCTGTCGCTGTCGCCACCGCCAGAACCGATTGCGACCGATCCCGCATTCTTGACGGCTTTGGTTTCTGGCTGCCAAGCCTTGCTTGATCATTACAAAGCCTGATCCAGTCCTTCACAATTATGCGTGTCGCGTCTACGGTCGGATGTGGTAGAAAGCGCAAAAATGGAGGCCGCAGCATGTTCGAGACAAAAGCGAAAGTGACAGCAGTCGATCCGGTGTGGCGCCGCGTCTGCGAAGAGGGTGTCGAGGCGATTCGGCGAGAGCCGCTTTTGGGCGGGCTGGTGCATTCCGGCCTTTTGCACCACTCCAGCCTTGAAAAGGCGCTTGCTTACCGCTTTTCGATGAAGCTGGCCTCGGGTGAGATGAGCGAGCAGATCCTGCGGGAAATCGCGGATGAAGCTTTTGCTTCGGACCCCGAACTTGGTGCGGCGGCCCGCTCCGACCTGATGGCTGTCTACGAGCGCGACCCGGCCTGCCACCGTTTTCTGCAGCCGATCCTGTTCTTCAAGGGTTTTCAGGCGGTGCAAGCTTACCGGGTCGGGCATTGGCTTTGGCAGACCGGCCGCACCGACATGGCCTATTTCGTCCAGATGCGGGTATCGGAGGCTTTCGGGGTCGACATCCACCCAGCCGCGCGGGTCGGCAAGGGCATCATGATCGACCACGCCCATTCCATCGTCATAGGCGAGACGGCGGTTGTGGGTGACAATGTATCCATGCTGCATTCGGTCACGCTGGGCGGCACCGGCAAGGAAGATGGCGATCGTCATCCGAAGATTGCAGATGGCGTGCTCATCGGTGCCGGAGCCAAGGTTCTGGGCAATATCAGCGTCGGACAATGCTCGCGGATTGCTGCCGGATCGGTCGTGCTGGAGGACGTGCCGCCAAACACCACGGTTGCGGGTGTCCCGGCGCGGGTTGTCGGCAAGGCCGGTTGTGCCCAGCCTGCCTTGACCATGGACCAGATCCTGAAGGCGGAATGACCTGCAGATCATGACTCCAGGCTTTCGCGCATTTGCTGCCCGAGCGACTGGGCAAGCGATCTTGGTGTTCGCACGTTTCATGACGGCTCCACGCGCCATCTGGCAGGGGATCGAGCCGGTGCCCCACCAACGGGTCTATTTCGCCAACCACAGTTCAAACGGCGACTTCGTTCTGCTCTGGACCGTTTTGCCAGCCCCGTTGCGCCGTAAGACCCGGCCGGTTGCGGCGTTGGACTATTGGCTCAAATCCCCGATGCGCGCTTTCATTGGCCGAGAGGTTTTCAACGCCGTCCTGATCGACCGCCGCCCCGAAGCGCGGGCAGAGGATCCGGTGACCCAGATGGTCACGGCGCTTGACCAGGGTGCCTCGCTGATCATTTTTCCTGAAGGGCAGCGCAACAGTTCGGACGCCCAGTTGCTGCCGTTCAAGTCCGGCCTGTTTCACCTTGCCAAGACCCGTCCCGAGGTCGATCTTGTCCCGGTCTGGATTGCCAACCTCAACAAGGTGATGCCGAAGGGAGAGGTGATCCCGCTGCCATTGATCTGCACCGTTACATTCGGCGCGCCTTTGCATCTTGCCGCTGATGAGGCCAAGGATGCCTTTCTTGCCCGCGCCTCACAGGCCCTTCTGGCGCTTCAGCCGCATTTGCAGGGGGACGCATGACTAGCCCGCATCTTTTGTGGCTTCTGGCCGGTGTTGGCGCGATTTTGGTCCTTGCGTCCATCATCGGTGAAATTCTTCGCCAGCGACGGTCTCCCACCGGGGACAATCCTGTGATCGAGAACCTGAACGCGCGCATCACGTCGTGGTGGGTGATGGTGATCATGCTGGGCCTTGCTTTCATCGCGGGCAAGCCGGGGGTGATCCTGCTTTTCGCGCTCTGCTCCTTCGCGGCCTTGCGCGAGTTCTTGACGTTGACCACCCACAACCGCGCCGACCATTGGTCACTCTTGGCGTGCTTTTTCCTGATCCTGCCGCTGCAGTATTACTTTCTCTTGATCGACTGGTACGGACTGTATTCGATTTTCGTTCCTGTCTACGCCTTTCTGCTGCTTCCCGTCGCATCCGCGCTGCGCGGCAGCACCACGGACTTCCTGATCCGGGTATCTGAAACCCAGTGGGCGCTGATGATCTGCGTCTATTGTGCCAGTCATGTCCCCGCGCTTCTGTATCTCCAGATCCCCGGCTTTGAGGGCCGCAACGTCATCTTGATCGCCTACCTGATCTTCGTCGTGCAACTTTCGGACGTGATGCAATATGTCTGGGGGAAACTGATCGGCCGGACCAAGGTTGCTCCCAACCTCTCGCCCTCCAAGACCTGGGAGGGGTTGTTCGGCGGTGCCTTGACCGCTTCCGCCGTTGGCACAGCGCTTTGGTGGATGACACCCTTTTCCCCGCTTGAAGCCGCGGCCATGTGCCTTCTCATAACCACAATGGGCTTTTTTGGTGGTCTGGTGATGTCGGCTATCAAGCGCGACCGGGGGGTCAAGGACTGGGGCCACCTGATCGTGGGACATGGCGGATTTATCGACCGGCTTGATAGCGTTATCTTTGCCGCACCGATCTTCTTTCACGTCACCCGCTATTTTTGGTCCGCAACATGAGCGAAACTGATTCTGCCACCGCATCTGCCGCATCTGCAACGCCGAACCGCCGACCGCTCACCTCGCGTAGCTCGGCCTGGGCTGGTCGCCTTTCCGGCTGGGCGGTTGAGCGCGGCTTTACTCCAAACCAGATTTCGCGCGCCTCCATCGGTGTTTCGGCTGGCGGGGCCATCTGCTTTGCCCTCTCTCTCTATGGCCCGGGCATCCTACAGTTTTTTTGGCTTCTCCTCGCCGCGGCCGCCTGTCAGGCCCGACTGGTCTGCAACCTGATCGACGGCATGGTTGCGATCGAAGGCGGGAAAGGAACCAAGGACGGTCCGTTCTGGAACGAGGTCCCGGACCGGCTTTCCGATCTTTTCCTTTTGACAGGCGCAGGCATCGCGGGCGGAAATCCCGGGCTTGGAGCGATTGCCGCCGCCTTGGCCATCGCCACCGCATATTTGCGTGAACTTGGCCGGGCCGAGGGCTTTCCCCCTGATTTTTCCGGCCCCATGGCCAAACCGCATCGCATGGCGGCCCTGACCGGTGGTTCAGTCGTTGCCGCGTTCTACGCCAGTGAATGGACCCTTGGCTTGACGCTCTGGGTTATTCTTGCGGGTACGGCGCTGACACTTCTCAGTCGTTCGGTCCGCCTGATCAAAGCCTTGAAGGCACTATAGAAAACGGGGACCCGCAGGCCCCGATTTGCTCTTTTCAAAAATACTCCACGGGGGGGCGGGGGTGTGAAACCCCCGCTTCCGCTGATCAGGCCAGCATCACCATCGGGTTTTCCAGCGCGTCGATGACCGCTTTCAGGAACTCGGCCCCCAAGGCGCCATCAATGACCCGGTGATCGACCGACAGCGTCATCGACATCACGGTCGCCACGCCAAGCGTCCCGTCTGCCAGCACCACCGGCTGTTTCAGCCCCGCACCCACGGCCAGGATTGACCCGTGCGGTGGATTGATGACAGCGTCAAAATTCTCGATCCCCATCATCCCCAAGTTCGAAATCGCGAACGACCCGCCCTGATATTCATGCGGGGCAAGCTTCTTGGTCTTTGCCCGGCCCGCCAGGTCCTTCATCTCCGCCGACAAAGCGCTCAGCGACTTCTTGTCCGCATCGCGCAGGACCGGTGTGAACAACCCACCTTCGATCGCCACCGCGACCGCCACATCGGACGGCTTCAGCCGCAGGATCCGGTCACCAGCCCAGACCGCATTGGCGTTTGGCACCGCCTGCAGTGCCATCGCGCAGGCCTTGATGATGAAATCGTTGACTGAAAGCTTGATGCCGCGCCCCTCCAACTGCTTGTTAAGCGTTTCCCGGAACGCCATCAGCGCATCCAGCCGAACACTGCGACGCAGATAGAAATGTGGGATTGTCTGCTTGGCCTCGGTCAAACGTGCGGCAATCGTCCGACGCATCCCGTCCAGCGGAATTTCGTCGTACTGGCGATCAGCATACATCTTCATCACGGTTTCTGCCGCCATTCCCGCGGGCATCGCAGCTATCGCAGGCTTGGCCGCAACCGTAGCCGCAGCAACAGTCGTCGCCACGACCGGGGCCGCAAGTGGAACCGCACCCTCGACATCCGCCCGAACAATCCGGCCATGCGGACCCGAGCCTGCAACCTTTGTCAGATCCAGCCCCTTGTCCCTGGCAATCCGCCGCGCCAATGGCGAGGCAAACACCCGAGCGCCACCTGACACCGGGGCTGCCGGGGCAGGGGCCGCAACCGGCCGCTCATCGCTTGCTTTCGCATCGCTTTTCGCTGCAGCAGGTGTCGCCGATGAGGGCTGCGCAGCGACCGAAGATGCATCCTCGCCATCCTCCAACAAGACCGCAATCGGCGTGTTCACTTTCACGCCTGCCGTCCCTTCGGCGATCAGCAGCTTGCCGACAACGCCCTCGTCAACCGCCTCGAACTCCATCGTGGCCTTGTCGGTCTCGATCTCGGCAAGGATCTGGCCAGACTTGACCGCATCCCCCTCCTTGACCAGCCACTTGGCAAGGGTGCCTTCCTCCATCGTCGGGGACAGCGCGGGCATCAGAATTTCAACAGCCATGTTCCCCTCCTACCGGTAGCAAACGGATTTGACGGCGGTCACGACTTCCGCAGGCGTGATCAGCGCGAACTTTTCCAGGTTCGCGGCATATGGCATCGGCACATCCTTGCCGGTGCAGGTGATGACCGGGGCGTCCAGATAGTCGAACGCGCGCTGCATGATCGTGCTGGCGATATGGTCGCCGATTGACCCCACCGGGAAGCCCTCCTCGACCGTCACGCAGCGGTTGGTCTTCATCACCGAAGCCAGCACCGTGTCATAATCGATCGGCCGCAGGGTGCGCAGGTTGATCACCTCGGCGCTGATGCCGTCCTTGGCCAGTTCCTCTGCCGCAGCCAGCGAATGCGCGACGCCGATACCGAAGCTGACAATCGTCACATCCGACCCCTCACGCATCACCGAAGCCTTGCCGAACGGCACCACAAAGTCCGGGTCCACCGGCACCTCGAAGCTGCGCCCGTACATGATCTCGTTTTCCAGGAAGATCACCGGGTTCGGATCGCGGATGGCCGACTTAAGCAGGCCTTTTGCGTCCGCCGCCGAATAGGGGATGCAGACCCGCAGACCCGGGATTGCGGCATACCAGGCCGAATAGTCCTGACTATGCTGCGCACCGACCCGTGCCGCCGCCCCGTTCGGGCCGCGAAACACCATGGGCGACCCCATCTGTCCGCCCGACATGTACAGCGTCTTGGCGGCCGAGTTCAGGACATGGTCTATCGCCTGCATCGAGAAGTTGAAGGTCATGAACTCGACAATCGGTTTCAACCCGCCCCAGGACGCGCCGACGCCGATTCCGGCAAAGCCCATCTCGGTGATCGGCGTATCCACCACCCGGCGCGGGCCGAATTCGTCCAAGAGGCCCTGCGAAATCTTGTAGGCGCCCTGATACTCGCCGACTTCTTCGCCCATCAGGAACACCGTCGGGTCGGCGCGCATTTCTTCGGCCATCGCCTCACGCAACGCCTCGCGCACCGTCATCGTCTTGGTCGGGCCTTCGGGCAAGTCCGAGTGCGGCCAACCGGCCTTTGCGACCGGGGCCGCGATCGGGGCAGGAGCCGCAGCGACTGCCGCAACCACCGTAGGTCGGACTTCAGCCCGACTCACCGCGACCGCAGCCGGGGCCGCGTCGGAAAAGCTTTCGCCTTCCTCGACCATCACCGCAATCGGCGTGTTTACCTTAACACCCGCCGTGCCCTCGGCGATCAGCAGTTTGCCGACCACGCCCTCATCGACCGCCTCAAATTCCATCGTGGCCTTGTCGGTCTCGATTTCGGCGATGATCTGGCCGGATTTGACCTTGTCGCCCTCTTTCACCAGCCATTTGGCCAGCGTGCCTTCCTCCATGGTCGGAGAAAGCGCCGGCATGAGTACTTCAGTTGCCATGGTTTCCCCTCCCCTTAGGCGTAAATGTCGGTCCAAAGCTCGGACAGGTCCGGCTCAGGGCTCTCTTTGGCGAATTCCGCACTTTCGTTCACAATCGCCTTGATGTCCTTGTCGATGGCCTTCAGCTCTTCGTCGCTGGCCAGCCCGCCTTGGGTCAGAAGATCGCGGACATGCTCGATGCAGTCCTTCTCGGTCTTGATCTTTTCGACCTCCTCGCGGGTCCGATACTTGGCTGGGTCCGACATCGAATGGCCACGGTAGCGGTAGGTCATCATTTCCAGAATATAGGGGCCATTTCCGGCCCGGCAGTGCGCAATCGCCTTTTCGCCCGCAGCCTTCACCGCCAGAACGTCCATCCCGTCGACCTGCTCGCCCGGTATGCCGTAGGCCAGCCCGCGACCGAAATAGGTTGTGGATTTGGTCGACCGCTTGACCGACGTACCCATCGCATAGCCGTTGTTTTCAATGACGAAAATCACCGGCAACTGCCAAAGTTCGGCCATGTTGTAGGTCTCGTAGACCTGGCCCTGGTTGGCCGCACCATCGCCGAAATAGGTGAAGGTCACATTGTCATTGCCCAGATACTTGTCGGCAAAGG
Source organism: uncultured Rhodobacterales bacterium (assembly GCA_903917595.1). Taxonomy (GTDB): domain Bacteria; phylum Pseudomonadota; class Alphaproteobacteria; order Rhodobacterales; family Rhodobacteraceae; genus Tabrizicola; species Tabrizicola rara. Next base: position 3,354 of record CAIXBE010000460.1, on the reverse strand, counting down.
CCAGCCCCGCGCCCAGCGGCACCTGAGCGCCAACAATCCCGTGCCCGCCGTAGAAATGTTTCTCTTTCGAGAACATGTGCATCGACCCGCCCTTGCCCTTGGAGTAGCCCCCAATCCGCCCGGTCAGTTCCGCCATCACGCCCTTCGGGTCCATCCCGCAGGCCAGCATGTGGCCGTGGTCACGGTAGCTGGTGACGCGCTTGTCACCTTCCTTGGTTGCGGCCTCAAGGCCGACCACCACCGCCTCTTGCCCGATATACAGGTGGCAGAAGCCGCCGATCAGACCCATGCCGTAAAGCTGACCGGCCTTTTCTTCAAAGCGGCGGATCAACAGCATCTCGCGGTAGTATTTCAGCAACTCTTCCTTCGAGACATTCGGTCTCGCATCAGGCTTCTTGGCCATGCGGCTCCTCCCAGAGCGTCGGATTCGGATCGACAAATAGTTTAACGCTAAACGATCCTTACAGCATCGGCGTTTGCTGGGTCAAAGCAATTTCCTGCCGCAGCGTCATGCGCAAAGCATGGCGCCTATGCGCCCAGTGAAAGGCTCGCGGCCTTCCCCAATCCGTCAGCGGATGGCGATTTCGTCGGACCGCATGTAGCCCAGCACGTCGCGGGTCTGCTGGTCCAGAAGGTCAAGGTCCAGATAATCGTCCGACAGCCTGTGCGTCAGGTTCTGCATCTCGGCTAGTTCCAGGGTCAGGCGGTCAAACTCCGCCTGCAGCGTTGCCGCTTCGGCCCTGATCGCGACGCGGCGGAACATGCCATAGTCGCCTTGCACGGCAGCAAAGGTGAAATACAATCCCAACGCGAAGGCAAAGGCCAGATAGATCAGCCCGCCAAACCCCCGATGTTTTTCCGCCGCAGACATGTGCAAGCCCCATCTGGCCCCTCTTGCCTGGGGGCCCTGGGCGAATCATTACATATCCCACGCCGCTTGGGAATCCCGAAAATGCACCGGAGTCAAAGGCTTGGTATGCTACTCTTGCACGACCACGGTGGTTTCCAACTGCATGTCGGTATCAAACGTCAGCACCAGATCCTGACAGGATTGCTGCTTCCAGTCGATCGGGCACAACTGCGCCTCGATCCGCCCGGTGACCCGGCGGTTATAGCTGTCCTCACGGTCGGGCCCTAAGCTGTCGATGACCAGCAGCGCCGGTTGCCCTTCGGACGACAGCCGTGGCCCGTCCATGTCGTCGCCCTTCATGATCGAGACCACGACGTTTTCGCCTTCGCCGATATGCAATGCTGCGCCGAAATCGGCTTCGGCATGAAAGCGTCCCGCCATCGTATCGGGTTCCCCAGGCGCATAGGCCATCAGGTGAAAGGTCATTTCCGGCGTCTCATAGCCCGCCCCGATCCAGGCCGAAGCATCGAACGCCCCGATCGAGAAATCGAACGTCTCCCACACGACCGTCTCGCCCCCCAAGGCTCCAAAGACATCGCCCATCTTCGGCGGATAGCCTTCGGGCAGTTCGGGATCATAGACAACGATGTCTTCGGCAAAGGCGGGCAGGGCGGCAAGCAGCAGGATGGCAAGGGGCAGGCGCAAAGGGCAACTCCATGAAAACGCCTTCGGAAACGGTTCCGAAGGCGCATTCAGTGTTGCCTGCATCAACTTGCGGCGCAAGGTAGGGTTTTCAGGTGATCGACGCTGCGTGGATGGTTTCAATCGCACCTTTCAGCACCGCATCAAACTCGGCGTCGGTCTGCTGGGCGCTCAACCCTTCGCTTAACGCGCGGCTGAAGCTGGCGATGATCCCATGGTTCTGCGCCAGAATTTCGTTGGCCTTCTCGCGCGAATGCCCACCCGACAGCGCCACCACCTTCAGCACCTTCGGATGCTTGACCAGCGGCAAATAGAAATCTGGCACCGTCGGCAGCGACAGCTTCAGCATGACCTGACCTTGCAACCCATCAAGCGCCTTCAGGATTTCTTGCTGCAGCATAGCCTCGGCCTCGGCCTTGTCGGTGATGGAAATCGTGACCTCCGGCTCCAGGATCGGCATCAGCCCGTGGGCGGCGACCTGCGCGCCCACGGCAAATTGCTGGGCCACAATGGCGGCAATGCCTGTGCGGTTGGCGGCATTGACCACCGACCGTTCCTTGGTGCCAAAAATCCCGGCCTTGACCGCCCGCGCCAGCAGCGCATCCAGATCAGGCATCGCCTTCATCAGCTGCACGCCGTCGGCTTCAGCCTCCAGCCCCTTGTCGATCTTCAGGAACGGCACCACCCCGCGCTTTTCCCACAGGTAGGTCGCGGTCGGGATACCGTCGATGGTCCGGTCCATGGTCTGTTCGAACAGGATCGCGCCCACCACCTTGTCACCGGTAAAGGCCGGGGATTTGATGATCCGCGCCCGCATCGCGTGGATCAGGTCGAACATCGCCTCTTCGCCCGAGTATTCGTTTTCCGAAACCCCGTACAGTTTCAAGGCCTTGGGGGTCGATCCGCCCGACTGGTCAAGGGCCGCAATAAAACCGCGCCCGTTCTTCACCTGTTCGGTCATCTTCGCGTTCGTCATGTCCGTCTCCCGTGGTTCGCCCTTGGCATAGCCGCTTGATGGCAATCGCTCAACCCATCAAGGCCTGAACGCCGGGCAAATCCTTGCCCTCCATCCATTCCAGAAACGCCCCGCCTGCAGTCGAGATAAAGGTGAAATCATCGGCCACCCCCGCCGCGTTCAGAGCCGCGACCGTATCGCCGCCGCCTGCTACGGAAACCAGCTTGCCCTCACGCGTCAGCCGCGCCACGGCCTGCGCCGCGGCATTGGTTGCAAGATTGAACGGCTCGATCTCGAAGGCGCCCAGCGGGCCGTTCCAGATCAGGGTCTTCGCGCTGGCAAAAACCGCTTCAAGCCCGGCGACCGTCAGCGGCCCCGCGTCCAGGATCATCGCATCCGGCGGGCAGTCGCGATAGCCGACCGTTTGGCTTTCAGCTCCGGCCTTGAACGCGCGCGCGACGACAACATCGACCGGCAAGTGGATCTGACACCCCGCCTTTTGCGCCCGATGCCGGATTTCCCGCGCGGTTTCGGCCATGTCACGTTCGGCCAGCGACTTGCCAACCTCGATCCCTTCGGCGACCAGAAACGTGTTCGCCATGCCGCCGCCGATCACCAGATGGTCAACCTTTGTCACCAGATTGGCCAGAAGCTCGATCTTGGTCGACACCTTGGCTCCGCCGACCACCGCCACCACCGGACGGACCGGAGCGCCCAAAGCCGCCTCCAGCGCGCGCAGTTCTTCTTCCATCAGCCGTCCGGCGCAGTTCGGTAGCAAGTGGGCCACCCCTTCGGTCGAGGCATGCGCCCGGTGCGCCGCTGAGAATGCGTCGTTGCAGAAGACATC
>CAIXBE010000459.1 GCA_903917595.1 uncultured Rhodobacterales bacterium | reverse complement strand
CCCCATTCGATGGCCAACGTGAACATCTTGCGCAGCACCTCGCCCGTGCGGTTGGCGCGCACCGGGGTGGGCTTCGGTCCCTGCAATTTGCGCGCGCGGTTGTTGGGTTTTTCCTTGGAAGGGCGGGCTCTGCCCTCGGCGATCTTCACCAACAGCTTGGCCACGTCGGTCTTGGTGATATCGGTGACCAGCTTTCTACCCCAGAGCGGTGCGACCAGCTTGGCCAGCATCGCCTTCTGATCTGCGGCGTTTGCCGGGGCCAGCTTGACCAGATGCTCTGTGGTGTAGCGCTCGATCATGTCGCTGAAATGCGGTGCGGTGCGCAACTCACCCTTCCCGGCCAGCGGATCGCCACCCTCGTCAATCTCGCGGCGGAGCTGCCGGGCGCGATCCCGTGCCGCCGTCACCGTCCACTCCGGCCAGCGCCCGATGGTCATCCGGCGCTGGCGACCGGCGTAGCGGTAATCCAGCGTGAAGGCTCGGCTGCCAGAGCGGTAGATGCACACGGCGAAACCACGCACATCGGTATCGAAAATCTGATAGTCCCGCCCCTTGACCGGCAGGGGTTCCCGCACCGTTTTGTCGTTCAATCTCATACGCTTGGGCATATCACCCTCCTATCAATGCCCTTGTCATCACGCGTAGATTCGCAGGCTTATCAAGGTAATCACGCCCCGGTCTGCGGCGGGGAGGCACTGACCGGCAGTGAATGACACTGGCTGGCACTGGATTTGCACACGGGTGCCGCCCGGCTTTGATCGGTTTCAGGCAGTATGGGCGTCCGCAGCGGTTACATGCGGGCGCGATCACCTGGTGATCTGGATGCAAATGCCGCGAAATCGCGCCCCACGCCGCTTCACTTAGAGAAAACACAATGAAATCAATCACTGGCACCCCGGTGCAGATCCAGTGTCAGTCAGTGTCACCCCGCCGCTGCGGTCCTGGTGGCCGAATCCCTTGTTTTACAGGGTTTGGTGCATCGGCCGTCGGCATCCGCGCCGGTTGGCGCATCAAACTAAGGCTGCACACAGAATGCCGCAGCGCAGCATGAGTTTGGGCAAAATCGCAAAAACTCAATAAAACAAGGACCGGCGCGGGGGTGCAAAGCCAGTGCCAGCCAGTGTCAGTCAGTGCCTTCCCGCCGTTCCTGCCGATCTGCGTCTTCTCAAACCGGCAAACGCCCAGTTCGGGCAACAACCGGGAGACGAACCATGACGCAGACACATCGACATCCCGCGGTACCGCCCGCGCCCTTGATGGCGGGCTGGATCAGCCGCCTCAACCTGGCCCTCGAGCTTGGCCTTTCGGTCGACACGCTGCGGCGCTGGGACGACCGGCGCACTGGCCCCGCCTGCGTACGGGCCGGGCGCACGATCTATTACCGCCGCGCCGTCGTGCTGGACTGGCTGGAAAAGCAGGAGAGCACCAAGCGTGCAAACGGGAAGAGACGCAAATGACCGCTCCTCTTGCCCACCCCATGGTCGCAGCCACCAGTACCGGCGACTGGATGCAAGATCGCCTGACCGAGGCGCGCGGCGTCCTCGCTGACACCACGCAGCACCCGGACTCGCTTGTTATCCTCTCGGCTCGTGTGGTCGTCGGCCAAACCGACAGTGCCCGCGAATGCGCTGATGCCATCGATCTGCTTCGCCTGCTGGATCGTCGCCCTCTGCATGGCATCGCGACGGCTGCATTTCCGAAGGGCGGTGCCGCATGAACCGGCGCAGCACCCCCGAGGCCGACGCCCAGCGCGCCATCGTCCAGGCACTGCGGTTCGCTCTGCCCCGCGAAGCCATCGTCCATCATTGCGCCAACGAGGTGACCGAGTCCGGTTCCCGCGGCCAGATCCGCCAGTCCATCCTAGTTGGCTTGGGCGTTTATGCGGGCTTTGCCGATCTGATCGTGATCTCCGGCGGCCGGGTTCTGTTCCTGGAGGTCAAAAGCCAGACCGGCCGCCTGCGCAAATCGCAGGAAGTCTTCCGCGACACCGTCTGCGCGCAAGGCTTTGGCTGGGCGTTGGTGCGCTCGGTCGATGACGCGCTGGCGGCTTTGGCCGATCACGGCTTCACCAGCCGGGTCCGCCCAGCGCGACGGGTGGCACCATGAGCCACAAGGCAACCGTCTGGGCCATCCAGCAGCGCGGGCTGAAGCCTGCCACCAAGATCGTGCTTTGGTTCCTCTGCGACCGGCACAACCCCGACTTCGGCTGCTTCCCGACGCAGGCCCGGCTCGCCGACGATGCGGAAATGTCGATCTCGGCCCTGAACGAACATCTCGCCAGGCTGCAAGAATTGCGCCTGATCCACAGGGTGCGCGCGCAGGATCCGCACACCCACAAGCGCCTCGCGACACGCTACATCCTGGGGTTTGAGGACGGATTTCCACCAAAGCCAACTCCGGAAACCGGAGACGGCTTTGCAGGAACGGAGGAAGAACGGGGCAGCGAGCCATCTCCGGATTCCGGACATGGAGCCATCTCCGGATTTTCGGCAAAGCCATCTCCGGATTTTGCCCAAAGCCATCTCCGGAATCCGGAGATTAACCTTGTAAGGGAACCCCTAAGTAAACCTGTAAAGGAGGAGGAGGATGCGCAAGCACGCGATTCCGATTTTGATCGGTTTTTCTCAGAGCTGCTGAATGCGCTGGGCTTCGCCGCCAATGCCACCCTCCCCGCCTGGTGGCAGGGTTGGCCAGCGACGTTGCATGTTCGGCGCTGGCGGGATGACCTCGGATTGTCCGAGGACCGGATCATCGAAACTGCCAAGGAAACCCGCAGCGATCATCCCAGCCCACCCGATGGACCCAAAGCCCTCGACCGGTTCATGGAACGCGCCGCCCAGCGCGATGCGATCGCTTCCGCAGCAAACGCCAACAGTAAAAAACCCAAGCGGCCATCCAAGTGCGAGGTGAAGCTTCCGCTCAGTGACGACGAAAAAGCGGCGTTTTACGCCAAGATGGTCAACTCCGACGGCTATCTGCCCCAGAGCGTGATCAGCAACACCATCCGTGATGCCATGCTGGCCCGTGGCCTTGTCACGCCGGAACGGCTGCGCCAGCGGGGGGTGCGGTGAATGGCATGGTGTCACGTCCCCGGCACGGATTGTCCCTCTGCGCAGGCGGCGGAGGCTTGGATCTGGGCGTCATGCTCACTGAGCCCGGCTATCACACCCGCGCATTCATCGAGTGGGAAGACTGGCCGCGCGCGGTCCTCATCGCCGCACAGCGCGCAGGATATTTCGCCCCGGCACCGATCTGGGATGATCTTCGCAGCTTCGATGCCCGGGTCTTCCGTGGCGCCTTCGACATCATCCTCGCCGGATATCCCTGCCAACCCTTCAGTGCCGCTGGCAAACGCGGTGGCGCCGATGATCTCCGCCACCTCTGGCCAGATGTCGCCCGGGTCATCGGTGAATGCCACCCTGAGTGGGTCTTCCTCGAAAACGTCGCCGGGCACGTCACCCTCGGCTTCGAGGTCGTCCTGCGCGAGCTTTGGGGAATGGGTTACACGCCTGCGGCGGGTTTGTTCTCGGCGGCAGAAGTCGGCGCGCCGCACCAGCGGTTGCGGATCTTCATCCTGGCCCACACCGATGAGCCTGCATCCCGGCACGGAGCGCTACAACCCGGCCGGGAACAGCGACTTCACCCGAAAGGCCGAGGCGCTGGCGCTGGGCATCTCCAAGTGGTCAACGCCCAAAGCGACGGATGGCGCGAAGGGTGGGCCGGGCCAGAGTTATGGCTCGGGCGGGACGCCGCCCCTGCCAGCGCAAGCAGCGCAATGGCAAACACCGGTGGCGGACGATCAGATGGATCGGCTGCGGGGCAAGATCAACAGCCGGGGCGAACCGAAGCTGTCAGCACAGGCGCTGCAATGGCCCACCCCGGCGGCGCAGAACTGGAAGGGCAGCAGTCCGGCCAGCGTGACCCGCGCCGATGGCAAAAGCCGGATGGATATCCTGCATTACCGGGCGGAACTGGGCTTCACCCGCCCGGACCCGGCGATCACGCCGCTTGGGCTGCGACCCTCGCATCACGCCCCGATCTCGCGCCCGCTGTGGGCTTCGATGATTGCATCGCATGGGCGTGTCGTGTCGCGCAGAGTCTTGAAAGCCCGGGCGCGGCGGCGGTTGAACCCGTTGTTCGTCGGCTGGTTGATGGGTTGGCCCATCGGGCACGCGCTCTGTGCCTGCTCGGCAACGGAGTTCACCCTCTGGCAGCAGCACATGCGTGGCGCGCTCTCGCAGCTGCCCATGGCCTCGGGCCCGTGGATCTGGCGGCCGACGGACCAGGCCCAGCGCCCGGCGCAGATGAACCTCTTTGACGGACTACAGCCATGAGCGTCCAGGGGCGGATTGGGCGCGCTGGCGGCACGAAGATCAAACGCGCGCTGGGCGTGCAGGCGATCCTGGAATGGGCGTTTCGTGTCGAGCAGGCGCAGCTGGAACTGCCGCCGCCAAAGGACGCGACCGAGGAAGGCTTCGGCTTTGGCCTCGAATACGTCCTGCTGCAACGCGCCATGCTTGGCTGCAAAGTGGATGGCGGGCAGCACAAGATGGGCAGCTACACCCATCCCGACGCCGAAGTGATCGCCGCCATCGTCGCAGGCATGCCCGACAGCGTCGGCGGCATCCGCATGGCGATCCAGGTTGCCGAACTTGCGCGTG
>CAIXBE010000458.1 GCA_903917595.1 uncultured Rhodobacterales bacterium | reverse complement strand
GTCGTTGTAGGCGGGTCACCTCGTTCAAAGAGCGGTTAGAGCTTCTTGATATGATCGCCAAGGCTTATGACCCCATCCCGCTCGACTGAGCAGTAGAGCCCGCGCAGACGATAGGCTGTGTGGTCTGCCAGACGCACCCAATCATGGGCTGCCTTGCCGCAGCGCACCTTCCATTTCGCGCACCCGTCATTCGGTTCGTCACTGACCCGCAGAACCGCCGTCCCAACTTGCAACAGCGTACCGGTCGGCAGATTGACATGACTGAGGTCAAGGTCCACGGCGATGTTGTCGCCCGGATGGCTTCGCGGATCGCGATTGCGCCACACCAGATCCAGAACCCTCGAAGGCAGGATACTGACCTGATTCCGGGGATCGGGGCTGCCGTCCTTAAGCACCAGCCACGGGCGCGAGGCCTCGAAGTCTCCGATGACCCCGGTTGCACGCGTCAAAGTCAACTGGTCGGGAAATCTGCGCTAGTTTGGCTGCGGCCGGGCGCATAGGAGGCGCACGGAGCCGTCCGTCTGCGGGGCACTCAGCACATGGGGCAGCGCCGCAGCCAAATCTGCCGCTTCGATGAAATCGGTGGTCAACTGGATCATGGCAGAGGGTCCTTGTCGATTGCAGGTGCAACGTGGGGCGGGCGCTTGTGGCGGGCGTCGCAACTGGTGCAGGAGGGCCACTGATCCGGCGACAGAACGGATGGGGCAGACACTTCGCCTTCGGTGGATCTGATGGCAGCAATCAGGACGGCCAGCCCCGGCGCGCCAAGCGCGAGGGCGATCAGGCGCTTGGCGGGCTGAAAACCTGTCATTCTGCGGCCGCGCGCCACTCTCTTGGCAATTCGGCACCCACGTCGATCTTTTCATGCTGCATCGGCAGGTCGATATCCACCGCGCGGTCCAGATCCTGCGCATAACGGTGCCCGGCGTAGGTGGCTGCCGCAATGATTGCAGGCGCTTCGCAATCGCCGATCCGGGCGAGGGTAACGGGCAGGGTGCCATCCCCACCGGCATTGAGCAGCGCCGTGTACAGGTCATCGACCGGCGCGCGCTGGCCGACGACGACAAGGCCCGACGCGGCGAGGCTCCGTTCGCGCCCGGAATATTCACAGGCCAGCGTCACAGTTTCACCGTCGAACCAGTCCAGCCCGTGCGCGGTGACCAACTCGATCCCAAGGCCCATGAGATGTCCCGGCACGCGCCAGCCTTCGCCGGTATTCTCGGACCATTGCGAGACCCGGTCATTGGGGGTGACAAGCGTCACCTCAAGCCCGGCCTTGCGCAGCCGTTCCGCGATGACTCCGCCCATGTAATAGCCATCGGCATCATAGACCACGGTCGGGCCGGCGGGCAGCTTGCCGTCCATGATGTCGTCGGGGGTCAGCACCGGCGTGGCATCCTCGGCAATCGGGGCAAAGCGCTTGCCGTCGAACAGATCGCGCCGCCAGCGTGCACCCGTGGCCACAACCACGTGATCGGCGCCGAAGTCCATCACATCCTGCGAGGTCAGGCGGCTTTCCGGATAGACTTCGACGTTCGCCAACTTTTTCAACTGCTGCACACGGTAGTCGCGCACGCGGATGTATTCGCTCATCCCCGGCAAGGTGGCCTCTCGCGTCACGCGCCCGCCCAGGACGCGACCCGCCTCGGCCAGGGCCACGCGGTAGCCGCGCGCACCGAGCGCGCGAGCCGCCTCAAGCCCCGCAGGTCCCGCACCAACCACCAGCACCAAGCTGTCCGAAGCCGCAGGCGCAATCTTTTCGGGATGCCAGCCGCGCCGCCATTCCTCGCCCATCGTGGGGTTCTGGGTGCAGCGGATCGGTACCGCCAGGCTGTCGCCCGAATAGCACACGTTGCAGCCGATGCATTCGCGGATGTCCTCCAGCCGCCCTTCGGCGATCTTGTTGGGCAGATAGGGGTCGGCAATCGACGGGCGCGCCGCCCCGATCAGATCGGTCACCCCGGATTTCACCATCCGCACCATCGTATCGGGCGAAGTGAAACGACCCACCGTCACCACGGGCTTGGTGGTGACCGATCGGACCCATTTCATGTAAGGCTCCAGCGCACCCTCCTTGACGAACCGCGATGCGCCCATTTCCAGCGAATAGTCAGCGATGTTGATGTCCCAAAGGTCGGGCATCTCTGCCATCATTGCGAACATTTCCTGCCGTTCGCCAAAGATCGGCTGGCCGTCTTCGCCCTCTTTGGCGTCGGCGGCGAAACGGACGGCCACGGCGCAGCGGTCGCCCACGGCCTCTTTCGTCTCTTCGATCAACTCGCGCACCAGGCGGGTGCGGTTTTCCAGAGAGCCGCCATATTCGTCGCTGCGGGTATTGGTTTCGGGGTCGAGGAAATGCGCCAGCAAATAGCCATGGGTGGCATAGACATAAACGATGTCGAATTCGGCGGCCTTGGCGCGCAGGGCGGCGTTGCGGTGCCAGCGGCGGAAATCGCGGATGTCGGACTTGTCCATGGCGCGCGACTGGAACGGATGACCCACGCCGTTCGGCCGGCTGGCCACGTCCATCGACACCAGTCGCGTGGCAAGGTTGGCACTGCGCGAGCCGCCAAACCACAGTTCCGCCCCCGCCAGCGCGCCGTGTTCGTGCACCTTGTCGGTCATCAGCCGGTGCGACCGGATATCTCCGTCGTCCCACAAGCTGGCGCTGATGTGCAACTGGTCATCCGATGCCGGATGGATCGAGCAATACTCCGTGCACACAACTCCCCAGCCGCCCTGCGCCTTGACCGACCGCATCTCGGCCACGGTACGGGGTCGCGCCCAGCCCATGCCGGTGCAATGGGGCACCTGATAGAACCGGTTGCGCGTGGTGACGGGGCCGATCTTTACCGGCTCGAACAGGATATCATAGCGAGGATCACGGGTCATCGGGGGGTCCTATAGGAAGGTGTGGCCGGGCGCTTGTATGGGCTTTTCAGTCCTTTGCCGGGGCTGGGTCGAAGTGCTTGGGAAAGAGGGTTGCGATAACGTTCATCGCCCGCCTTTGGCAGGCGGCGCGGCGAAACTCCGCTGGGTAAAGCAGCATGTTCAGCCAGAGGCCATCCCAAAGGGCCTCGATGCTGAGGACGGTTTCAACCGGGTCGATCTGGCGGTATCCAGCTTCGGCGATCATTTCCGTAATGATGGCCACGCTTGCCTCAAGCCGTTCGTCGTCCATGTCGCCGACGGCCTTCCGATAGATTTCGCGCGCACTGGCATCGCCGTAAAAGGCGAACCAGACGGCAAGTTTCCTACGGCTGCAGATTGACGGATGAAAGCGGGACTCGATGATGGCCAGAAGCAGTTCTCGGCTGCTCCGGTCCGGCCCTTGAATACGGGACTGCCACAGCGCCCGTTGCTCATCCGCCAAATGCTTCAGCATTGCCTCGAACAGACGATCCTTGCTCTCGAAATGGAAGTTAGCGAGGCCGACCGAAACGCCGGCGATCTCGGTGACCTTGCCCATCGTCATGCCGCTTAGGCCGAAGCGGGCGATGGCCTCGATCGTGGCGTCGATCAGCTGTTGGCGACGTTCCGCTTTGGCTTCAGCCCGGCTGACCTTCGCCGGTCCCCGTGAATTGCTTCCGTCCGTCATTGCAAGGCTCTGTTCCATTTTTTGCATGCCCGTTTTCAATCTGCGTCCAGCACCAGAATCGCATCCTTTTTCCATGAAAGCCAGACCGGCTGACCGGGAAGGAATTCAGCATAGGAATCCTCACCCGAATCCTGCAAAGCGACGGCAACCGGTGCGTCACAGCCCGTGACCGCGACATGCAGCATCTGACGCCCGCCAAGGTACTGGCGGGCCGCGACCACACCGGGAACACTCTGCCCAGGTGACATTGGCGACGTACCGTGCAAGAGAAGTTTTTCAGGTCTGATTGCCAGCAGGGCGGCAGACCCGTCCGGTCTGCCATCGTGTTGTCCGTTCAACGGAATGCGCCCCAAGCCCTGCGCCTCAGCTTCCTGGACGCCATTGCGATGCACGGTAGCCTTGAAAAAGTTCATGTTGCCAATGAAACTGGCAATGGTCCGGTTCAGCGGCCGATCATAAAGTCCGCTGGGTGTGTCCACCTGCACAACTTCGCCCCGGCTCATCACGGCGATGCGGTCAGACAGGGTCAGCGCCTCTTCCTGGTCATGGGTAACCAGCAAGAAGGTGATGCCCAGCTTTTGCTGCAACAGCCGCAGTTCCAACTGCATCTGTTCGCGCAGCTGCTTGTCCAGCGCACCGAGTGGTTCGTCCAGCAGCAGCACTTTCGGCTTCAGGATCAGTGCACGCGCCAAGGCCACACGTTGCATTTGCCCACCGGAAAGCTGCGTCGCGCTCCGGTCGCCATAGCCCGGCAGGGCGATCATCTCCAGCATCTCGTCCACCATTGCGGCCTGCCTGTCGCGGGGGATCTTCAGCCGCTGCAACCCGTAGGCGATGTTGTCGCGCACGTTGAGATGCGGGAAGATCGCGTAGTTCTGGAACACCATGTTGACCGGGCGTAGATGCGGCGGATACTCCTGCATCTCCTGCCCGTCGATCAGGATCGTGCCCGACGTGACACCTTCGAAACCTGCGATCATCCGCAGAAGGGTGGTTTTGCCGGACCCCGAGGCG
>CAIXBE010000457.1 GCA_903917595.1 uncultured Rhodobacterales bacterium | reverse complement strand
GGGGCTGGCCAATGTCGATGTCTTCATCCTGTTCCCGCATGGCCGGGTCAGTGACGTGCAGCGCCGGCAGATGACCACTCCGTCCGAGGCCAACGTCCATGCCTTGGCGATGGACGGCGACTTTGACGATTGTCAGGCGCGGGTGAAGGACATGTTCAACGATTTCGCCTTCCGCGACGGGGTGCGGCTGGCGGGGGTGAACTCGATCAACTGGGCGCGGGTGCTGGCGCAGGTGGTCTATTACTTTTACGCCGGGGTTGCCCTTGGCGCCCCGCACCGCCCGGTCAGCTTTACCGTCCCCACCGGCAATTTCGGCGACATCTTTGCCGGCTACATCGCGCAATGCATGGGCCTGCCGATCGGTAAGCTGGTGATTGCGACCAACCAGAACGACATCCTCCATCGGGCCTTGCGCAGCGGCGAGGTTCGCACCAACGGGGTCCGACCCTCGATCAGCCCGTCGATGGACATTCAGGTCTCGTCCAACTTCGAACGCGCTTTGTTCGATGCTTACGCTGGCGAAGGCGCGGATATCGTGGCCCTGATGGACAAGATGAAAGCCGACGGCGGCTTTACCATCCGGCAAGACGCGCTGGAAATGCTGCGCTCGACCTTTGCCTCGGGTGCCTGCAGCGAGGATGAAACGCTGGCCACCATCGCCCGGCAGCTTGCCACCACCGGGGAGCTGTTGTGCCCGCATTCCGCCGTCGGCGTGAAGGTGGCCGAGGATCATCTGGACGATAGCCCGATGATCACCCTGGCCACCGCGCATCCGGCCAAGTTCCCCGATGCGGTGGAACGCGCCAGCGGCATGCGCCCCGGCCTGCCACCGCATATGGCCGACCTCTTTGACAAGCCCGAACGCATGACCCGGGTGCCGAACGACCTTGCCGCCCTGCAGGCGCTGGTCCGTGAAAGGATTACGCGTTGAGCGAACGGCTTCACACCCTGCCGAACGGCTTTCGCATCGTCACCGAAGCCATGCCAGGCCTGCAATCGGCCAGCGTGGGCCTGTGGGTCGAGGCCGGTGGCCGGCATGAGACGCCCCAGCAGAATGGCATCGCGCATTTTCTGGAACACATGGCATTCAAGGGCACCCGTCGGCGGTCCGCCCTGCGCATCGCCGAGGAAATCGAGGATGTGGGCGGCTATATCAACGCCTATACCAGCCGCGAGATGACCGCCTATTACGCCCGTGTCCTGTCGGGCGATGTGCTGATGGCGCTGGACGTGATCGCCGACATCGTGCTGAATCCCTTGTTCCGCAAGGCCGATATCGAGACCGAGCGCCATGTGATCCTGCAGGAAATCGGTCAGGCGCTGGACACGCCCGACGACATCATCTTTGACTGGCTGCACGAAGTCAGCTATCCCGACCAGCCCTTTGGCCGCACCATCCTTGGCCCAGAGGAGCGGGTTTCGGCGTTCAAGAAGGCCGATCTGGCCGACTTTACCGCCCGGCATTACGGCCCCGACCAGATGATCCTCTCCGCCGCCGGGGGCGTGGACCATGACGCCATTGTTGCTGCGGCGGAACGCATCTTCGGCGACCTGAAACCGGTGGGCCGCGCCATTGTCCAACCCGCACGCTTTCAGGGCGGTGAGCGGCGCGAGGTCAAGGATCTGGAGCAGGTCCATTTCGCGCTGTCCTTTGAGGGGCCGGGCTACCGCGACGACAAGGTCTATGCCGCCCAAGTCTATTCGACGGCGATGGGCGGTGGCATGTCCAGCCGGCTTTTCCAGAAGATCCGCGAAGACCGGGGCCTGTGCTACTCGATCTATGCCCAGTCCAGCGCCTATGAAGATACCGGGCAGGTGACGATCTATGCCGGCACCTCGGCTGCGGAAATCGGCGATCTGACCCAACTGACGCTGGACGAGTTGAAGCGCGCGGCGGGTGACATGACCGACGCCGAAGTGGCGCGGGCGCGGGCGCAACTTCGGGCTGGCCTCTTGATGGGGCTGGAAAGCCCGTCGTCGCGGGCCGAACGGAACGCGCGGCTGTTGTCGATCTGGGGCCGGGTGCCCGCGGTCAGCGAAGCGGTGGCCAAGATCGACGCGGTGGATACCGCAGCCGTGCGCGCCTTTGCCGCCGACCTGACCGTTGCGCGGTCGGCGCTGGCGCTTTACGGTCCGGTGGCCGCTGCCCCCGGGATCGCCGAGGTCCGCAAGGGGCTGACCGGCTGATGCTGGGGTTGAGACGCAAGCTTCGTCCGCGGGTTGAAACCGAACGCCTGACGTTGCGGCTGCCCGATCACGGCGACTGGCGGCAATGGTCGGCGCTGCGCGACGCTTCAGCCGAGTTCCTGTCGAAATGGGAGCCGGTCTGGGCGCATGACCACCTGTCGCGCCGTGCTTTCACCAATCGGGTCTATTGGGCGCAACGCGCCGAGGCGCAGGGCATAGCCCTGCCAATGCTGCTGATCCGGCGCGAGGATCAGGCGCTTTTGGGGGCGCTGACGCTGGACAACATCCGGCGCGGACCGGCGCAGACCGCGACCTTCGGCTACTGGATCGGCGAGGCTTTCGCCCGGCAAGGCTACATGCGCGAGGCGATTCTGGCGCTGACGCATCACGCCTTTAACCGGCTGGATCTGTCACGGATCGAGGCCGCCTGTCTGCCGGAAAACGTCCCCTCGCGCGGGGTGCTGGAAAAATGCGGTTTCAAGTATGAAGGCGTGGCGCAAAGCTATCTGCAGATCAACGGGCGCTGGCGCAACCATGTGCTTTACGCCAACCTGCGCGGCGACCGGCGCGGGCGGACCGATGTCGGCTGAGGTCTCGCGGGGTTTGGGGCGGTTTGCAAAATGAGCGCGTGCCGCGCGAAGACCTTTTGTCTCACCGGTTTGTGCGTGAAGGACGCGCAAACCGGCTCGGGTAGAGCCTCCGGCGGGGATATTTGGGAACAGGTGAATGGTGGGGCGCGATGGCTGGGATCATGCGTATGACCAAAGGGCGATGGGTGTCGTGAGGCGGGTCGTGCTGTTGCGCGGGGTCAATGTGTCGGGGGCGAACAAGCTGCCGATGGCCGTGTTCCGCGAGATGCTGGCGGGGCTTGGGCTTGGGCTTGGGCACGTCGAGACCTACATCCGGTCAGGCAATGCGGTCTTGGAGAGCGCGCTTGCGGCCCCCGAGCTTGAGCGGATGATCCGGGACGGGATCGCTGCGCGCTTCGGTTTTACGCCCGAGACCTTTGTGCTGGGTGCGGGCGAGATCGCCGCAGCGTTGGTTGATCATCCCTTCGCCGCGGCCGATCCTGCACGCGTGCATGTGTTTTTCCTGAAGGGCCAGCCTGTGCCGGACGTAGCCGCCCTGCAGGCGCTTGCCCAACCCGGGGACGGTTGGCACCTTGGCGACCGGCGCTTTACACTGCACACGCCTGCGGGGTTTGGCGCCTCGAAACTGGCTGAGAGGCTGCCGCGTCTCTTGCCGATGACGATGACGGCCCGCAACCTGCGCACGGTTGCGGCCTTGCATGCGATGATGACGGCAAGGACGTGAGCGATTCCCGCGTGACCTTTGGCTGATCCGGGTTAGCTATGGTCCAACCCGGAGTTTCGTCATGCGTCTTGTCTTCGTCCCAATCCTGGCACTTGTGCTGTCCGCCGCCCTCGCCGCAGCCCAGGAGCGTATTCCGTCGCATTGCATCGCCCTTGCCGCGGCTGAGCCGCAGGTTGTGCCGGTTGCCTTGCAGGATGGGTTGCAGGCAGACGGCGTCCTGATCCGCTATATCGACCATGCCAGTTTCGCCATCGTGACCCCCGACGGCACCGTCGCGGTGACCGACTATACCGGCTATACCGGCATTCAGGATCTGGTTCCCGATCTTGTCACCATGAACAACGCGCATGACACGCATTGGACCACCGTCCCCGATCCGCGCATTCCGCATGTCCTGAAAGGCTGGGGCGACGGGATGGAGCCTGCCAGTCACCGGCTGGACATCGGTTCGATGCTGGTGCGCAATGTCACCACCGACACCCGGGGGCCGTTCGGTGAAGGTGCGAAACGGGACGGCAACTCGATCTTCATCTTCGAGGTGGCGGGTCTGTGTATCGGCCATCTGGGGCACCTGCACCAGATCCCCACCGACGAACAGCACGCGGCCATCGGGCGGCTGGATGTGGTGATCGTGCCGGTGGATGGCGGCTATACCATGCGGCTGGAAGACATGGCCGGGGTGATCCGGCGGTTCCGGTCGTCCGTGGTGATCCCGATGCACTGGTTTTCCACCGCGTCCCTGCAGGCCTTTCTGACCGAGATGGCGCCCGAATTCACCGTCGTTGAAACCGGTGGCGCGCAGATCGCGCTATCGCTGGACGACCTGCCCTCGGTGCCCACGATCATCGTGTTGGAGCCTGCCTTCATCGACTGACCCCTCTGGCCCTGCGCGCGGGGCGGCGCTAGCAAGGGGCAAAGGAGCGCCTGATATGTTGACCCCCTGCGACACCGCCTTTGCTGACCGCCTGAGCGCGGATCTGCCCGAAGGCACGCTGACCGCCCCCGAACCGCGCCATCTGGAAGAGCCGCGCGGCCGTTGGTCTGGTCAGGCAGGCGCAGTCGCGCGGCCCCGGACTACGGCAGAGGTCGCGCGGATCATCCGCGCCTGCCATGACTCAAGGGTCGGGATCGTGCCTTGGGGCGGTGGCACCGGTCTGGTTGGCGGGCAGATCATGGGTCAGGGGCCCGCGCCGTTGCTGTTGTCGCTGGAACGGATGACCGCGTTGCGCGGCATCTGGCCGGAGGAGAACGCAATGGTGGTCGAGGCCGGAATGGTGCTGGCCGATGTGCAGTCTGCCGCGGCGGGTGCGAGGCGGCTGTTCCCGCTGAGCCTTGCGTCGGAAGGGTCCTGCCGGATCGGCGGCAATCTTGCGGCCAATGCCGGGGGCACCGCGGTCCTGCGCTATGGCAACGCCCGCGACCTGTGTCTGGGGCTGGAGGCGGTTCTGCCCGACGGCACGGTGTTTGACGGCTTGACGCGGCTGCGCAAGGACAATGCGGGCTATGACCTGCGCCATCTCTTGATCGGGTCGGAAGGCACGCTGGGGGTGATCACCGCCGCCAGCCTGCGGCTGTTTCCGCAGCCCGCTGCAAAGGTGGTCGCGATGCTGGCCGTGCCCTCGCCGGGGGCCGCGCTTGATCTGCTGGGTCTTGCCGGGCAGCGGGTTGCTGGCCTTGTTTCAGGCTTTGAGTTGATGTCGCGCATAGGGTTCGATTTTCTGGCCGAAACCACGCCCAACCTGCGCCCACCGCTTGAACCCTTGCCGGATTGGCAGGTGCTGCTGGAACTGGAGCTTCCCGAAGGACTGGACCCCGAAGCGACGATGGCCGGGCTTTACGATGCGGCCTCTCGGGCCGGTCTGGTCAGCGATGGGGTGATTGCCACATCCGAGGCGCAGGCCGCCAGCCTTTGGCATCTGCGTGAGGCGATCCCGCTGGCCAACCGCAAGATCGGCGCGGTGTCCAGCCATGACATCTCACTGCCGCTGTCGGCGATTGCGGGGTTCATCGCGCAGGCTCCGGCGGCGATTGCCGATCTGGGCGCGTTCCGCGTCAACTGCTTTGGCCATCTTGGTGACGGCAACCTGCACTGGAACGTCTTCCCGGCCAAGGGACGGGACCGGGCAGAGCATGACGCGGTGCGGGATGCGGTCAAGACCCGGGTGCATGATCTGGTGCATGCGCTGGGTGGGTCGGTTGCGGCAGAACATGGGGTTGGGCGCCTGAAGGTGGGCGACCTGCAGCGTTACGGGGATCCGGGTAAGCTGGTCGCGATGCGGGCGATCAAGGCGGCGCTTGACCCGGTTGGGATCATGAACCCGGGTGCGGTTCTAGCGCCGATATGAACGCCGATATGAACAACCCCGCCGCAGGTCCTGCGACGGGGTGCTTCGGGGGGTGTGTGGATCACGCTGTGGGTAGCAGCG
Source organism: uncultured Rhodobacterales bacterium (assembly GCA_903917595.1). Lineage (GTDB taxonomy): Bacteria > Pseudomonadota > Alphaproteobacteria > Rhodobacterales > Rhodobacteraceae > Tabrizicola > Tabrizicola rara. The sequence goes on along the minus strand of CAIXBE010000457.1, from coordinate 2,960 downwards.
CGGCCGGACTGGGTAGGTCCGACAAGACCCTGTGTAGGGTGATTCCCTTTCGGCAAGGTTAACGCGCGAGTAGCCATCCCGCGAAAAAGCATTTCCCGGCTTTCCGGACTACCGTCCGAACTTGCCCTTCAACGCATCGGCGAAGGCATTGCTTGCGCTTTGCGACCCGGCCTGAATCGGCCCTCGGGCAGGCTTTGGCACCGGTTCCCGCGCTTGGGCTTGATCCTTGGCCGACGCCCCGCCGTCGGATTTCATCGTCAGCCCGATCCGCTTGCGAGCCACGTCAACCTCGACCACCCTGACCTTGACCACGTCCCCCGCCTTGACCACCGCATGCGGGTCCTTCACGAAACTGTCGGACATCTGGCTGACATGCACCAGCCCGTCCTGATGCACGCCGACATCAACAAACGCCCCAAAGGCCGCGACGTTGGTGACGGTGCCTTCCAGCAACATGCCGGGGCGCAGATCCGATATCTCGTTCACGCCGTCAGCAAAGGTTGCGGTCTTGAACGACGGCCGGGGATCGCGGCCGGGCTTTTCCAGTTCGGACAGGATGTCGCGGACCGTTGGCAGGCCGAAGCGGTCATCGACAAAGCTTGCCGGGTTCAACGCCTTCAAGGCCGTCCCATCGCCCATGATGCTGCGAATGTCGCGCCCGCAGGCCGCAACTATTTTCCGCGCCAGATCATAGGCTTCCGGGTGAACGGATGAGGCATCCAGCGGTTCCTTCCCACCAGAGATCCGCAAGAACCCCGCGGCCTGTTCGAATGCCTTCGGCCCCAGCCGCGCGACTTTCAGCAGCTCGCGCCGGGTGGCAAACGGCCCGTTGGCGTCGCGGTGCGCCACGATCGCATCCGCCAGCCCCGGTCCCACGCCCGACACCCGCGCCAGCAAGGGGGCGCTGGCGGTGTTCAGATCAACCCCGACCGCGTTCACCGCGTCTTCGACCACCGCCTCCAGCGACCGACCCAACCGGTGCTGGTCGACATCATGCTGATACTGGCCGACGCCGATGGCCTTGGGCTCGATCTTGACCAGTTCGGCCAAGGGGTCCTGCAACCGCCGCGCGATGCTGACCGCGCCGCGCAGGGTCACGTCCAGACCCGGAAATTCACGCGCGGCAAGCTCGCTGGCCGAATAGACCGATGCCCCGGCCTCGCTGACCACGACCTTGGTCGGCTTTTCGCCGGGCAACAGCGCCAGAAGATCGGCCACCAGCTTTTCCGTCTCGCGGCTGGCGGTGCCGTTGCCGATGGAGATCAGCCGCACCCCATGCACCCCGATCAGGCGGGCAATCACGACTTGCGCGCCTTTCATGTCATTCTTCGGCTGGAACGGATAGACCGTATCGGTCGCCACCACCTTGCCCGTCGCGTCGATCACCGCTACTTTGACGCCGCTGCGGATGCCGGGGTCCAGCCCCATCGTGGCCTTGCCCCCGGCGGGTGCCGCCAGCAGCAGGTCCTTGAGGTTCCTTGCAAAGACCCGGATCGCCTCGGCCTCGGCAGCCTCCCGCAGCTCGGCCATCAGGTCCAGCGTCAGGCTAGTGCGCAGCTTGACGCGCCAGGTCCAGGCCGCAGCCTCGCGCAGCCACTTGTCGCCAGCACCCGGCCCTGCAGCACCCACCGCCGCCGCACAAGCCCGTTCCGCCGGGCTTTCGCCGCGCGGGGCATCGGCGTCAATCTCAAGGTCCAAGGTCAGAAATTCCTCATTCCGGCCCCGGAACATCGCCAAAGCGCGGTGCGACGGCACCCGCGAGAAATCCTCGGAATGGGCAAAATAGTCGCTGAACTTGGCCCCTGCCACCTCTTTCCCCGCGACCCCCTTGGCCACCAGCTTGCCCACCTTGCGCATGTGGTCGCGCAAACGGCCCAGAAGCGCTGCCTGTTCCGACAACCCCTCGGCCAGAATGTCGCGCGCGCCTTCCAATGCGGCTTTGGTGTCGGGAAAGGCGTCGGACAGGAACCCGCCCGCCAGCGCCACCGGGTCGGCCAGCCGGTTCGCCAGGATGGCATCTTGCAGCCCCTGCAACCCGGCCTCACGCGCGATCATCGCCTTGGTGCGGCGCTTGGGCTTGAAGGGCAGGTAGATGTCTTCCAGTTCAGCCTTGGTGACCGCGCGCGCAATCGACAGGGCCAGCGCATCGGACAGCTTGCCCTGTTCGGTGATCGACGACAGGATCGCCCCCCGCCGCGCCTCAAGCTCGCGCAGATAGCCCAGCCGTTCCTCCAGCTTGCGCAGTTGGGTGTCATCCAAGCCCCCGGTCATCTCTTTGCGGTAGCGCGCGATGAACGGCACAGTCGCGCCGCCGTCCAGAAGATCGACCGCCGCCGTCACCTGACCCGGGGTCGCGGCAATCTCAACGGCGATCAGGCGGTGGATCTGGGCGGCGTCTGGGGTCGGGCTCATGCGAATCCTCGGAATGCTGGGGCAGGCACCGTATCGCCGACCGCAGGCCGGGTGAAGCCCGTCAGACCACCGGTTGCCACAGCTTTCCGGCAGCATCCTTGATCTTGTAGGCCAGCGACTGGTTGTAGCCATAAATCGCCCACAAAAGGCCCAGAACCGGCAGCGACACCCACCAGCGGGCGCACAGGGCCTCGACCCAGGTCACGGTCCAGCCCGGCAAAAGCCCACCCAAGACCTGCGCCAATCCGCGCACCAGACCGACGGGTTCGATCCGTGAGCCGAACCACCAGTCGCGCAGCGGCAGGGCAATCAGCACCCCGATCAGCAGGATCGATAGCCAGTTCGTCGCCACCCGCCGCCGCATCAGGCGCTTAAGCGTGCCGAACCGCAATTCGTCACGGGTGAAGGGACAGGGTTTCAGCCCCGCCCAGCCGGTCCCGCTCGCCGGGTAGACCCTGAACCCCTCCGGCAGGCCCAAGGGCAAATAGCCGTTGGCTCCGCTGGTCATCTTTTCGACCACCGAATGATGCGCGACCGCCTGATTGCCG
>CAIXBE010000456.1 GCA_903917595.1 uncultured Rhodobacterales bacterium | reverse complement strand
GGTCCTGCCAGCCGAGCTTCCCAAGGCGCTGACCCTGCGCAAGCTGGACGAAACGCTGGATTTCACCCTCACGGTGGCATTGCCCCCCGAAGGCTCGGCCCCGGCTGACGCGCTGCTTGCCGCGCTGGAGAAGTTGGGCGAATTCGCCGGTCCCCGCCTGAACTTCGTGGGCTCGGCCGAGGATGCCGATCTGCGGCTGGCCGTCCTGCCGGAAAGCCCGCGCCCGGATGCGATCTGGGTGCTGCCCTCGACCGGTCTGGCCGAAGATCTTGCCAGCACGCCTTCGGTTTCAACTGGGGACAAGGATGGCACTGAACTTGCCCTGACCCTGGCCGACACGCTGGTCACCATGGCGCGGGCGCAGAACCTGCTGAAACTGGGGGCTGCAGTCGGTGCCGGTGATCTGGATGTCGAAGTCGAGATCCAGACCCGCAACAAGGCCGACAAGACCCTGCGACCTCTGCCCTTCGTCCCGGTTCCGACGCTGATCCCCGATGACGAAGTGCATGTGCTGGCGCGCAACAACACCGACGGGCCGGTCGACGTGAACGTGCTGTATATCGGAGCGGACTGGTCGATCAGCCACTGGTTCTCGGGCCGGCTGCAGCCGGGGGACGAGCTGAAGCAAGGCCTGTTCAAGATCACCGACTCGGTTCTGGGACAGGAACGTATGCTGGTCGTGGTCACCCCGGCCAAGCCACAAAGCCCGGTCGAGGATCTAAGTTACCTTGCACAGGACGCGCTGGAAACCACCCGCAACATCGGTGGGACGGCGCTGGGCGACGCGCTGATGGATGCCGGATTTGGCGAGACGACGCGCGGCGCGATCGGGCTGAATGCCGAAAGCGAAGATAGCGGCCCACAACCTGCCATCCTGCAACTGGAACTGCGGACGGTTGCGGCTGACTGAGGAAAACATCAGGGCACGGCGTCCCATGCGGCCGCCGCACTTGTCACGGCTTGCGGTCGGCCAGCCACAGCGCCAGTGCGCCCGCCATTGACACCGCCACGCCAAGCGTTGTCACCAGACCATAGCCCGCCAATGCGGTCCCGACCGCGAAACACAATGCCGCGATCACGTCACCTGCCAGACGCTGAACCGCCATAAGACTTGCCCCGGCCCCGGGTCTGTCGGCCAGAAGATCCTGCAGATAGGCAATTGGCACCGTCAGCGTCACCGCCCCGCCAATGGCCGCCGGCAAGACCAGCGCCCAGACCAGCGCCGACTCTGCCAGCACCGGCAACAGCGCCACATGCACCCCGTAAAGGGCTGCACCGGCAAGGATCAGCGCAGGACGGTTCATCCCGCGAACCAGCCGGGGCAGGGCCAGCATGAACGGCACCTCAAGCCCGGCCACCAGCCCGACATACAGTGCGACATCCGCCGTTGAGCGTCCGATTTCGGCCACCATCACCAGTGAAATGATGGCGATGTAGACCGTCGAGGCCCCGGTCACCGCCCCCAAAGCCACAACCCGGGCGGCAATCCCGATGCGTCCCATCTCGGCCAGTGCGGCACGAAAGCTTAGCCCGCTTGGGCGATCTTGCCACAGGCCATGGCCGTCAGAGGGCCACAATCTGACAACTGTCAGCAACATGGCGCCGGACATCAAAAGGCCGACCGGAAAGATCGCGGTCACCGGTGCCCCGCTTGCAAAGGCCAGCGACCACAGCGGCAGGACCACGACAAAGGGGGCTGCAAACAGCGCGCGGATAACGGCCATGATCCCGTCGCGCTCGGCTTCGGGGTGGCGGGTTGCGGCAAGGCGGGCCAGCGCAAAGACCTGTCCAAAGGTGGCGCTGCTGATCGGTATCAGGATTGCCATGACAAGGGCAAAGACGAAAGGTCCGGGCATGACGGCCATCAGGAACGTCCCCGCCACCATCGCGCTGATCGCGGTCAGAGTCACCCGGCGACGATTGGCTGTCTGGTCAGCGCGGATGCCGCCGATCACCGAAGACGAGACGGCAAAGATCGAGGACAGTGCCAGAAGCACCGCATAGCCCCGGTCGCCAAAGCCAAAGCTGTTGACCGCAAGGGTCGAGAAATACGGGCCAAAGCTGCAGACAATGGCCCCTTGCAGCGCCATGATCAGCCCGGCGGCGCGCAAGGACGGATCGGTGATGCAAAGGCGGATTGCGGACATGTAGTATCGCTACCGCGATGTCCAGGAAGTCACAAGTTCAGTCGGGTATGACCTTGCCGGGGTTCATCCGTCCGCCCGGGTCCAGCGCCAGTTTCAGTGCCCGCATGACATCCAGTGCCACCGGGTCCTTGCGCCGCGCCATTGACGGCAGTTTTGACAGCCCAACCCCATGCTCGGCCGAGAAACTGCCGCCCAGTTCCGCCACCACATCTTCGACCATCTCGCGCAGGCTGTCCCTTAGCCCTTCATCATCGCGCGTCGGATAGGCGGCGAAATGCAGATTGCCGTCGCCCAGATGCGCAACCGTCAGGGTCCGGGCACCCGGGTCCAGCGCTTCCAGCCGCTGCAGGGCCGTGGTCAGGAACGTCTCGACCTTGTCCAGCGGCACCGAGACATCGGTATCGACCCCGTGGTCCAGCCCAACCGCGATTTCCGCCGCCGCCTCGCGCCGTGCCCACATCGCCCGGCGCTGGGCTTCGTTGCGGGCAATGACGGCGTCGGTGACCAGCCCCGCCTCCATCATCCCGGCCAGAACGGTTTCCAGAAGGGCGATCAGGGGCACCTCACCCGCCGTATCCGGGGTGGCCTCGGCCGGAACGGTGGTAGCCGCCTCGATCAGGATGGTGACTTCGGGGATGTGGTCGAACGGCAGCCCCAGATCGGGCCGCGCCAGCGAAAGGCGTTCCGAATAGCTGCGCGGCATGAATTCAAACGCCTCGACCCGCCCGCCGGTCGCTTCCTGCATCCGGTTCAGCAGCACCAGCGCATCGGCCAGCGACCGGGCCGCCAGCACCGCAGTCGCATGCGCGCGGGGGGCTGGGACCAGCTTCATCACTGCCGCCGTGATGATG